>CAMLFV010000160.1 GCA_946479395.1 uncultured Flavobacterium sp.
GGAATTACCTTATCGGGCGGACAAAAACAGCGTGTTTCTATTGCCCGAGCTTTAATTAAAGACGCCCCTGTTTTGTTGTTAGACGATTGTTTATCTGCCGTTGATACCGAAACCGAAGAGCGTATCTTAAATAATTTAAAAGATATTTCAGCGAGGAAAACTACCATAATTGTAACACACCGAGTATCATCTGCCAAAAATGCCGATAAAATTATTATCTTGAACGACGGTGAAATTATAGAGCAAGGCACTCATAATCAATTACTAAACCAAAAAGGATATTACAACAATTTATATAATAAGCAATTAGCTGAAAAAGATGTAATTTAAATTTTGTTTTTTTAGTTTTTTTTTAGACTTTTGAAGGGATGTAAAAATTTTAACAGAACGAAAGGACTATGAGAGACCATGAAATGCTAGAAAAAGAGGAAATCTTCTCTAAAGTATTAAGAGCCGGTAGAAGAACTTATTTTTTTGATGTAAGATCTACAAAAGCAGACGATTACTATGTAACAATTACAGAGAGTAAAAAATTTACTGAAGAAGATGGATCATTCCACTTCAAAAAGCACAAAATTTACCTTTACAAAGAAGATTTTGTTTCTTTCAAAGAAATCTTAAACGAAATGACTGATTATGTTTTGGAACAAAAAGGTGAAGAGGTTATTTCTGAAAGACATCAAAAAGATTTTAAGAAAGAACTAGCTGCTGAAAAAAGCTACACAAACGTAGAATTCGACGATTTTTAATATCGTTTTCATTATAATTAATACCGGCGTTTGTCGGTATTTTTTTTAAGCTTATGAAACACCTTTACACGATTATTTTACTTTTAAGCATCCTTTTTACATGGGCGCAAAAAAAGTATGAACCCGAAAATATTACATGGAACGGCACAACTTACCCGTACCGTTACCACCACATGGAACAATATTTCAGATATTATCCAGATAAACGCCCCGTTCCTAATATCGATACTACTATTGTAAATCGAAATTATGTTGCCGCGTTTGAAGTGAAGGATAAAAAATTCTTTTTGAACAATATTTACATCAACGGAAGAAATCCTAAAACAAAAGATTTATCAGTACTTGCCGAACTAAACAAAAAAGACGAACCTATGTTTTTAAGTTGGGTAACCGGTTTGTTTGATATTGGTTTAGGCTCAGAAAAATTTTTAGCAAACGATTCTTTAAACCCATTTTATGACAATTACATTGTTTTTGAAGTTCAAAAGGGAAATATTGGCAGAACCGAAACTTTTAACTACAATCAATTAAAGCTTTTTAAAGATTACCAGCACAAACGCTTTAAGCAAAGTACAGAATACCAGAAATTAATGCGTAGATTAATCTACAACGGAATGACAGAAGGAGAAGCTTCACTACATATTTACCAGTTTATTTTGTTCTACAGCAAATCGAACTTTTTAAAGAAAGCATAAAAAAATCGTTTCAAAAATGAAACGATTTTTGCTATTGTATATTCATTAAAGATTATTGCCAACTGCTGTACAATACGTAATTATTACTTATACGGTCAATTTCTCCGGCAAAATCAGAAGCGTTTAATTCTTTCACTCTTTTAGCAGGTATTCCGGCATAAATTCCGTTTGGGAGTAATTCCATATTCTGTGTTACCACCGAACCAGCGCCAACAATAACATTGCTGTGAACAACGCAATTATCCATAACAATTGCACCCATACCAATCAACACATTATCGTGAATAGTACAGCCGTGTACAATGGCATTGTGACCAATAGAAACATTGTTACCAATAATTGTAGGGTGTTTTTGATACGTACAATGTATTACAGCACCATCTTGTACATTTACTTTATTACCCATCTTAATAAAATGAACGTCGCCGCGTACTACCGCATTGTACCAAACACTGCATTGTTCACCCATTTCAACATCACCTAATAACGTTGCGTTTTCTGCAATAAAACAGTTATCGGGAAATTTAGGTTCCTTTCCGTTTATAGATTTAATTAAAGCCATATTATAAAATAAAAAATCCCGATAAATATCGGGATTTTCTGTTAATATTAAAAGTTAACTGACGGACAGTTACATTTGTAATTACTTTCTTTACATAAGAAGTTAAATCCTAAGGTTAACTGATGAAATCCTCCATTTGCAAATCCAATCTCTCCAAAATTATGAGAATAAGTATAACCTACCATAATCTGTTTAAACTTAACTCCTAACAATGGTGAAACCGAATGAAAATTTTGCTTTTTAACGTCTGAATTATTCTCCATGTATTCAGCCCCTTCAAACATTGTTCTGTAAGAAACACCTGCAAAGAATTGTCCGTTTGTAAATTCTTTATACATTTTTAAATTCACATCTAACATTTTTTCTTGAGTTTGCTCGGTATATTGGAACAATACCGACGGTTCCCAAGAAAAACCTTGATCTCTGTAGGATCTGTATCCTCTGTTTTTAGAAAAAACGTATCCTGCAGAAACAATATACTTACGTAAGTTATCACTTTCTATCTGTGAATATATTTCACGGTCAGAAGTAATTACGTTTTTAACGGTACCATGTGCATAAAAATCTAAATAATGATAAGACGCACCGATATCAACGTTAAAATAATTGTATTTTAATTCAGCTCCGTTAACAGATGGATCAAATGGTTCATTACGCCAATCAGACTGGTCTAATTGAGAATTAACCATTCCCCCACTAATACCAAACGAAAGTTTATTTAAATCATAATCGCTTCGTGAAAAGGTAATATGGTGTGCATAGGTTACTTTTGCTCCTGCCTGTTTATGGTATCCATTTCTATCGTTAAATGCTACAAAACCAATACCTGATCTTTCAGAAATCGCAGTATTAAAGCTGGCTGTCTGTAAAGCTGGCGCATCTTTTTCACCAAACCATTGTTGGCGCGCCGTTAATCGAACTTTTGCACAATTTGCTATACCTGCCATTGAAGGGTGTATAAGATAATAGTTATCTGTTAAATAATCTTGATACACTGCAATTCCTTCTTGCGCGTTACTTACTTGCGACACAAATAATGAAGATATAACAACTACTAAGGATTTAGTAAATATATTCATAAATTCTTTTTTTCTCTTTAGAAATGGTTAACAAATATATATAAAAAGTATAATATTTAATATCATGACATTAAAATATTCTAGAAAAATCACGAATTCAAATATGTTAATTTTACGTTTAATTTCCAAATATAAATATTCAATTGATATTTCTTTGTTAATTTTGAAAAAAATCTTAAAAAATGTTTAAAATAAATATAAAAGAAACCCAAAACCCAGCTATAATCAAGTTTGAGTTCCCTGATTTTATTAGCTATGGATCTAATTTTGAGTTTAAAAACATCGACGACACAGCAAATTCACCTTTAGCACGCCAATTATTTTACTTACCGTTTGTAAAATCGGTTTATGTTTCTGGGAATTTTGTAGCTATTGAACGCTTTTCAATTGTAGAATGGACAGATGTACAAGACGACGTTAAAAAGCAAATTGAAGATTTTGTTACCAACGGTGGAAAGGTTTTAATTGAAACCGAAACACAAACCACCAAAAAAATTCCGGTAACTGTTTACGGAGAAACCACTCCAAACCCGGCAGTTTTAAAATTTGTTGCAAACAAATCGCTTACCAAAACGGCAGTTGAGTTTAAAAACATCGATGAAGCCAAACCCTCTCCATTAGCTGTAGAATTGTTTAAACTACCTTATGTAAAAGAAGTTTTTATTGATGAAAATTATGTTTCAATCACTAAATTCGAAAGTTATTCTTGGGATGAAATCACGATTGAAGTCCGTACTTTTATTAAACAATTCATTGAAAACGGCGGAACGGTTATTGATGAATCGCTAATTGTTGAAACCAAAGCACACGAACAACAACAGGAACAATACTTTGATAATTTAGACGTTACATCGCAACAAATCATCAATATTTTAGAAGAATATGTAAAACCTGCCGTTCAATCGGATGGTGGAAATATCACTTTTGAAAATTACGATGACGACACAAAACGAGTTACCGTAACGTTGAAAGGAGCTTGTAGCGGTTGTCCGTCATCAACATTCACCCTAAAAAACGGCATCGAAAACATGTTGCGCCAAATGCTGCATAACAACGATATTGTTGTTGAGGCTTTAAACGGTTAAAAAATAAGGTTGAGTTTTCTCAACCTTTTCATTTATAAAAAATTCTATGCGTAATCAGTTAATCAATTCGTACTCTCCTTATTTGCTTCAGCACGCAGAAAATCCTGTGCATTGGCAACCTTGGAACAATGAAAATATTCAAGAAGCAGAAAGCAAAAACAAGTTGCTTATTATAAGTATTGGTTACGCAGCCTGCCATTGGTGCCATGTTATGGAAAAAGAGTGTTTCGAAGATGATAAAGTAGCAGCTGTCATGAATGCTTACTTTACGAGTTTTAAGATCGATCGCGAAGAATTGCCGGCTGTTGATGCGTATTACATGCAGGCTTTGCAGTTAATGACCAAACAAGGTGGTTGGCCGCTAAACATTGTGGCATTACCTAACGGATTGCCGGTTTGGGGCGCAACTTATGTTCCTAAAAATCAATGGATCGATCTTTTGCAGCAACTGAATACATTGTTTGAAGAAGATCCTGAAAAGATGTACGATTATGCTAACAAACTCCAAAACGGCATTGCGTTAGCAAATAATACGTTAGAGATTTATCCAAAAGAAACAACAGATTTTAACCTTGATCCGTTGCTGGATAATTGGAAAAAAAGTTTCGATTTGGAATTGGGAGGATATCAACGTGCGCCAAAATTTATGATGCCTACCAATTTGAATTTTCTTTATCAATATGGTTTGATTTACAAGGATATTTATTTGACCAACTATGTAGAACTAACGCTTACCAAAATGGCTTACGGCGGTTTGTTTGATGTTATTGAAGGCGGATTCTCAAGATACAGTGTAGATCACAAATGGCATATTCCGCATTTCGAGAAGATGCTGTACGATAACGCCCAACTTTTAACTACTTATACCAACGCTTACATCGCCACTAAAAATGAACTTTTTAAAGAAGTTGTTCAAAAAACCGTAAATTTTATATTGAATAATTGGCTAGATTCTTCAGGTGGATTTTATACCGCTTACGATGCCGACAGCTTAAACAATAACAATAAATTAGAAGAAGGCGCTTATTATTTTTGGACAAAAACTGAACTTAAACAATTAATCAGCGAAGATGAATGGAAGTTATTTGTTGATATATTTTCAATTAATTCCGATGGATTTTGGGAAGAAGCAAATGCTTATGTTTTATTTCAGAAAGATGATTTAAAAACAATAGCTAAAAAGCATAATGTCGATTTAGATCAACTTAAAACTCTAAAAACAAAATGGGAGAATCACCTTTTGAAAAATCGTAAACAGCGAATAAAACCATTGCTTGATGATAAGATAATCATCTCATGGAACGCTCAGCTTTTGAGTGGATTTTTAAGTGCCCGAAAAATTATTTCTTCAACAGAATTAAATAATGCAATTGAAAATTTAACAACATTTTTACAGTTTAAAGCATATAAAAATGATAATTTAGGACGCGTTTATAAAAACGACCAAAACTATATTTCAGGAAATTTAGAAGATTACGCTTTTACAATTAAGTCTTTTTTAGAGTTATTCAATGAAACACAAGATTTACAGCATTTAAAATTTGCTCAAAATCTTACTTTTCAAACACTTGATTTATTCTTTGACACCGAACAAGGTTTCTTTAAATCTTCTGAAAATGAAACAATTGGTACATTTTTTGAGACTGAAGACAATGTAATACCTTCTGCAAACGCAATAATGGCAAGAAATTTATATTATATAGGATTTCTTTTTAAAAACGATTATTTCACGCAGTTGTCACAAGAAATGACTAATCGTATTTTAGGTCAGATAAACTATGCCAGCGCCTATTCAGAATGGTTAATAAACAATTTAATTTTTAAAGATGATTTTGAATATCTCATTTTAAAAGATGTTTCGAAAGAAGAGTTAACAATAATTAATCAAAAAAATGCGTTTAAAATAGTTTTAGACAATTCACTAAACGTACCTATATTAAAAGATTATAAAAACCAAAATAAAAAATTTCAAATCTGTAATATAAATAGTTGT
>CAMLFV010000161.1 GCA_946479395.1 uncultured Flavobacterium sp.
TGCACAGCAGGTTCATCTTTATACGATTTGGTAATGATTTCAACCTTACTTGCACCCATGAATGCCGAGTAAAATCCTAAACCAAAATGACCAATAATACCTGAATCTTTTGCAGAGTCTTTATACTTGTCTAAAAATTCTTCGGCACCCGAAAAAGCAACTTGATTAATATATTTTTCAACTTCTTCGCCTGTCATACCTAATCCTTGGTCGATAATATGAAGCGTTTTGTTTTCTTTATCAATCTTCACTTCAATTTTAGGATTGCCGTATTCTACAGCGGTTTCACCAATTGTTGTTAAATGTTTTAGCTTTAAAGTAGCGTCGGTTGCATTACTAATTAATTCACGCAGAAAGATTTCGTGATCGCTGTATAAAAATTTCTTTATCAACGGAAAAATATTTTCAACCGTTACATTAATTTTACCTGAAGTCATATTTTTGTACTTATTGTTTTAAATTATATGGCAATAAATAGGCAAAATAAATACCAAACTAAAAAATATGACAAAAAGACATAAAAAAAATCATGCAAAATTAATTTCAGGCACAAATTTTGTTAATTTTGAAATATAAAATATATAATTATGAAAAAGGTTTTAGCAATAGGAATTTTATCGTTAGCAATGTTTTCATGTAAAACATCAACGAACACTAAAAATGATGTTCCTACTCAAATTAAATTAAAAGGAGAGTGGACATTAACAAATGTAAAATATCCGTCAGGATACAAAGTAACATCTTTCAATGTTGCCGATGCAAAATGTTTTGAAGGTAGCCAGTGGAAGTTTGTATCGAACAACAACACAGGTACTGTTACTTTAAACAACTACAGTGCTAATTGTCCACAATATAATTCTAAAATTATATGGAACATTAAGCAAGATACATCTTTCAACTTAAAGTTTATTGGTGACGATAAGGCAAAACATGTAACAACAGGTTATAATTTAACAGCTTCAAACGTAACAGATACAACTTTTGAATTAATTGATAATTCTACAGAAGCTACCATTGTATATTCATTCGTAAAAAACAACAAATAGAAAATAATTAAGTTATGAAAAAATTAAATGTATATGTATTAAGTACTGCGCTTTTAGCAGGATCTTTTTTAACAAGTTGTAATACAGTTAAAAATGCAAATAATACGCAGAAAGCTGCTGTAGTAGGTGCTACTGCAGGTGCTGTTTTAGGTGGTGTTTTAGGTAATAACGTTGGTAGTAAAAACAATAGTGCGTTAGGAGCTGTTTTAGGTGGAGTTATTGGTGGTACTGCAGGTGCAATCATTGGTAAAAACATGGACAAGCAAGCTCAAGAAATTGAAACTGCTATACCTGGCGCAACAGTTGAACGTGTTGGAGAAGGTATTAAAGTTGTATTAAATGAGAATACCGTTAATTTTAACTTTGATTCTGCAGAATTAACTTCAACAGCAACTTCTAATTTAGATAAGATTGTTAAGGTTTTTAAACAAAATCCAAAAACACATATTATGATTTATGGTTATACCGATAGCGTTGGTAAAGATGAATATAATATGAAATTATCTCGTAGCCGTGCAAATGCAGTGAAAGCGTACTTAGGTTCAAAAGGAATTGGTGCTAAAAGAATTACTTCTCAAGGAATGGGAGAAGCGGATCCAATTGCATCAAACGATACTAAAGAAGGACAAGCAAAAAACCGTCGTGTTGAATTTGGTATAATTGCTAATGAAGACATGATTGACGATGCAAGAAAAGAAGCAGCACGTTATTAAAAAAATATAAATTTTTATTATTAAAGCAGAGTTTTTTATTGAAACTCTGCTTTTTTTGCTATAAGTGCAAAATAATTAGTAATTTAGAAAACTTTTTAAAACATCGTAAAAACCTAACCAATGAAAAAAAAATTCCTACAGCTAAAAAAAATATCTAGCTGTTTAATTCTAGCGACTCTTTTATTAACGGGGAGTAATATTTCTGCAGTAAATACCATAAATAATAATCACAATCGTGTAAAAAATGACATGCCAAAACCAAAGTTTCAAAATGGATTTGGAACTTTTATGGTGGATTTTAAGAATTTGAATGTATCCGTAACTGAATTCATCTCTGACTTGAATAGTTATTTTGATCTAGATAAATCACACAGATTTGAATTGATTAATGAAAAGCATGATTCACAAACTGGTTTTGCGACTTATAGTTATCAGCATTTTTATAAAGAGGTTAAAGTTAACGGAGATATAATCTTTATAAATTCAAAAGAAGGAAAATTACATTTTTTAAATGGACAATTAATTAATATAAAGGATTTATCAACTTCGGGTTCAATCAGCGAAGAAAAACTTAAAAGTATTGCTTACGAAGATTTTGGTAGAAAAGAAAATGTAAAAGAAAGTAAAGTAGAAACATATATTTTAAAACACCAAACAAGTGAAAAAGATGTATTTTTAAAATTAGTAAACAAAATTAACCTTACAAGTTTCAATCCAATAAAGAGTGTTGATTTTATTATAGATGCCCAAACTGGCGAAATATTATCGCAAATTAATAAAGTTATGCATGCTGATACTCCAAGTTCAAGTGCTACTTATTTTAGAGGAACCAAAAACATTACCGTAGATTCTTACAACGGCAATTACAGGTTAATGGATAATGCTAGAAAAATTAAAACAATGAATGGTTCACAAGTAAATTGGAACTTAAATGCGAATGGAACTTTTTCAGGTTTTTCAGAATATACAAATTCATCACCTAATTATACAGCAACAAATAGTAAACCAGCTGTTGAAGTTCATTGGGGAATGATTCAGACATACGATTATTATAAAAATATACATAATAGATTAAGTTTTGATGATAATAATCATTCTATCCATAATTATTACGATGCAGGAAATTTTTTAGGCACTGATGAAAATGCGGGCGCGTTTGATGAAATGTTAGGTAATAATCTTTATAACGGAATGTTTTATGGGAATGGTGGTAACACTATGCATCCAATTGTAGCACTTGATGTTGCAGGACATGAATTTACACACATGGTAGTTAACAGAAATGGTAATGGGGGCTTACATTATCAAGGAGAATCCGGAGCTTTGAACGAATCTTTTGCCGATATTTTTGGAACTGCAATTGAATTTTATGTTAATGATAATCCTAATTGGACTATAGGCGAAGGTATTTTTAGAAGTAATATCAATTACAATTATTTTAGAAGTATGAGCGATCCGAACACAACACCTTCTTTTTTTGCACCTAACCAGCCAGATACTTATCAAGGTAATCATTGGGCAAGTACAACTTCATCTTTTGATAATGGTGGTGTTCACATAAATAGTGGTGTTGGTAACTATTGGTTTTATTTGTTAAGTGTCGGTGGAATGGGTGTTAATGATTTAGGAAATAACTATTACGTTAATCCAATAACCATTCAAAAAGCAGAAAAAATAGCTTATAAAGCCTTAACAACAGGATTAACGCCAACTGCTACTTATTTAGATGCTTATAATGCTACTATAGCTGCTGCAATCACTTTGTATGGAGCGAATTCTAACGAATGGGAACAGGTTGTGAATGCTTGGTATGCTGTAGGAATTGGCGATGCACCGGCATCAACCAAAAATTACGAAATGCAGCTTAAATTAAAAGTGTATCCAAACCCAACAACAGGTGATGAAGTTACTATTGAGTCTGAATTAGATGCGGTTACAACTGTTGAAATGTTCGATTTAACTGGTAAAAAAGTTTTAGCACCTACTTTGTTGCAGAACAGAACTACTTTAAATGTTGCTACATATAAAACAGGAATGTACATTTTAAAATTTAAATCAAATCAAGGAGAATATTCTCATAAATTAATGATTAAATAAATAAAATTTAATATTTTTAAGTAAAATAAGGTTAGCGATTTTCGTTAACCTTTTTAATTTTATTAAAATGGATTTTAATATTGCTTCAGATCACTGGGAATTACTTGATTTACTTAAGGCAGTAACTTCGTTACTTATTGGTATGATTTTAGGAGCCGAACGTGAACTTAAAGATAAGGCGGCTGGTTTTAGAACCATTACATTGATTTGTCTAGGCAGTACGCTTTTTTCGTTACTATCATATAAATTAGGTATGGGCGAATCGGAAGATGCTACGCGTATTGCGTCGTATGTGGTAAGTGGTATAGGATTTATGGGTGCGGGAGTTATCTTTAAAGACGGTTTTACGATTAACGGTTTAACTACGGCAAGTATCATTTGGATTGCCGCTGCTATTGGTATGAGTGTTGGCTTTGGTCAGTTTTATACCGCTTTTACTTTTTTAGGAGCCAGCTTTGTGATTATTCATTTGGGTGGATATATCAATAAAAAACTACTTACCATGATTTCTTTAAAAAATATCGAATTACAGATTGATAAAGAAGATTATAAAAGTCGAAATGAATTAGAATCAGCAATAAATACTTTCTGTAAAAAAATTGAATTACGCCAGATCGAAGAACATAATAACATAATAATTCTTCATTACGAATGTAAGGTTTATACCAAAAAGGTGTTGGATCTTGAGAATTATCTTGTTTACAATAAATACATCAACAGTTTTAAAATGTAGAGATTTAAACGGTAGGATTTATTTTTCCTAAAAGCATCTGTTTAACATTGTCGTTCCATTCGTTATTCAAGATACTTAAAACCATTGTGTCACGGCGAACACCGGTTTTCGGACAAATAGCATTGCTGCGCAAAACTCCATCAACAGAACAACCAATACTAAGTAATGCATTTATGCTTCGTAAATTTTCAGTGTAAGCTCTAAACTCCACACGAACCATCTGCATTTTTTCAAAAGCAAACTCTAAAAGCAACCATTTGCAGTGTTTGTTTACACCGGTTCCCTGATGTTCTTTACCATACCAGGTATAACCCATTTGAAGTCTGTTGCTGTCTAAATAAATATCGCAGTAGCGAGTTGCTCCTACGAATTTTTGTTTCGTTTTATCGAAAACCGCAAATGTATATTCTTTTTGATCTATTCTTTTCTGAATGGCAATTCCTATGTATTTGTTTAAATTTTCGGGCGTATCGCATTTAACCATAGAATATTCCCATATTTCCGGTTCATTCAGTGTATATTCCAAAAGTTCTTCATAATGCTTTGCCGATAAAGGTTCAAGCCTTACAAAATCATTTTCTAGAATATAATCTTCGTTAAAATCGAAATTAATCATTAAACAGTATCGTGAATCTTATTGAATTATACTTTTAAAGAAAACCTTACTGTTGTTGTCAAAATCGGTATCCTGCAAAAAAGTCAATGCCATTTCGCTTATTTTTTCGTAATCTGCTTTTTCAAGCTGATCTTTAAAAATATCGTTGTAAACATTGCTTATTATACCAAAAACACCTTTTAGTTCTTCGGGTTTTATCTCTTTATTTTTTGCAAATATAATCCTTAAAAAGTTTGCTGCAACATAGGCTGCAATTTCTACCGCAATGTTAACCGAAATTTCACCTTTTAAACTTTTGTGGTAAAGAAGTGTTTCTAAATCTTTTTGAATTAATTTTTCTATGTTTGATGAGTTCATATCTGTTTTAAGATAAAAAAACCTGCTTTAAACAGGTTTTTATAATTTATTAATGACAATTTTTATCGAGATGTTTTTTTACCGAACCTCCCGGACAGGTTGGAATTTTGTCAAAATCATATAACTTAGTAACTGTTTCGCCGTCAACTGTTGTGGTGTAGGTAATTTCTTCACGGGTAGTATATCCGTCACCGTCATCGTCTAAATCTATAAAGTTAGCTTTACCATCGGCATCTGTATCATCGTCCCACAAATCGCCGTTTCCGTTAACATCTTCATATTTATCTAAAATACCATCGTTATCGTGATCGGCATCTTTTTTAGCAATCAATGTGATATCAAAAATTAATGGATCATAAGCTCCAATTGAGCCAGAGGGAGAACTAAAATAACCTAATCCCGAAGGAATAAATACCAACACGCGCCCCGGAT
>CAMLFV010000162.1 GCA_946479395.1 uncultured Flavobacterium sp.
ACCATGAGAAAGAGGACGCCATTAATTCTTTGGCAAAAAATTTTAAACGTTAGTATAGAAGATTTTAAAAAAGTTAATAGCGGAAAAAGAACTGCACACCATGATGGTACAGATACTGAAATAAGTTTATACACAAATTTAAAAAAGCACTCCTTTGTTAATGGAGAATATGAAAGCATGCACAATGTAAGTGCTTTTACAAAAGTTTTAGAAGATGAAATAAGTAATATAAGAACCGAAATTTATCAATCTAAACAAATTCAATAAATTGAAACCTGAAAAAAAAATAAAAATCGCTATTAACGGATTTGGTCGTATTGGTCGAAACCTTTTCCGTTTATTGATTAATCATCCGCAGATAGAAGTTGTTGCCATTAACGATTTAGCCGATACCGCAACAATGGCGCACTTGTTAAAATACGACAGTGTGCATGGGAAATTATCTAAAAATGTATCTCACAACGATGATTTTTTAATTGTAAATGATACCAAAATTGCGTTTCTGCACGAAAAAGATATTACAAAACTAAACTGGAAACCTTTTGATCTTGATTTTGTAATTGAAGCAACAGGAAAACACAAAACAGCAGATTTATTGCAGCATCATATAAAAAACGGAGCAAAAAGAGTCATTCTTTCAGTTCCGCCTGATGACAACGAGATTAAAACTGTGGTTTTAGGAGTGAATGAATCTATATTAAATGGTTCAGAATTAATTGTTTCAAATGCAAGTTGCACCACCAACAACGCAGCGCCGATGATTAAAATCATCGATGAATTATGTGGATTGGAAAAAGCTTTTATCACAACAGTTCACTCATATACCACCGATCAAAGTCTGCACGATCAACCTCATAAAGATTTACGCAGAGCCCGTGGAGCAGCGCAATCGATCATTCCAACTACAACAGGTGCGGCCAAAGCATTAACCAAAATTTTCCCTGAATTTGAAGGAAAAATAGGTGGTGGCGGCATTCGCGTTCCTGTTCCCGATGGATCGTTAACTGATATTACCTGTTATGTAAACCGCGATGTTTCGGTCGAAGAAATAAATCAAGCATTTAAAAAAGCAGCCGAAAATCAGTTGAAAGGAATTATTGAATATACAGAAGACCCAATTGTTTCTGTTGATGTTTTAGGAAATACGCATTCTTGTTTGTTTGATGCTCAATTGACAACTGTTTTAGGTCGAATGGTAAAAATTGTTGGCTGGTACGATAACGAAATTGGATATTCTTCCCGATTGATTGATTTGATTCAGTTTATACAAAATAATAAACAGAATTAATATATTTGCCAAAATTTATAACTTATACTCCATGAAAACATTAGACAGATTAACAGCACGCAGCGGAAATCAATGCGAATTATGTTCTGCAACAGACAATTTATCAATTTATGATGTTCCACCAACAGCAAGTAATTTATCAGACCGAGAAATTTTAGCTTGCGAAACTTGTTTAAATCAAATCGAAAAGAAAGAAGAATTAAATGCAAACCATTGGCAATGTTTGTCAACTTCTATGTGGAACGAAAATCTTCCGGTACAAGTTGTAAGCTGGCGAATGTTGAATCGTTTTAGAAACGAAAGCTGGGCTGCCGATTTGCTTGATATGATGTATTTAGACGATGAAACCTTGGATTGGGCAAAACAAACCGGAGATCATGAAGGTGACGGAAGTATTGATTTACACAAAGACTGCAACGGTAACATTTTAATTGGTGGCGATACTGTTACTTTGATTAAAGATTTAGATGTAAAAGGATCTACTTTAAATGCAAAAATTGGTACTGCGGTAAGAAATATTCGTTTGGTTCATGATAACACTGAACAGATCGAAGGAAAAATTGATGGTCAGCAGATTGTAATTCTTACGAAATATGTAAAAAAGCAGAGTTAACACAACTCAAAATTCAATATTCAAGGACGTTATTGTTAAAGTAGCGTCTTTTTTATTTCTTAACATTTTTTGGCACACACTTTGAAGATTGCTTACTAACAAAACAATTATCAATCTTTTTAAACAAACTTGTTATGAAAACGTTATTCACTTTAGCACTTTTAGCCATTACAACAATTGCAAGTGCACAGCCGGGACATCATAGAGGCCACCACAAACATAAAAAACACCACAAAAAACACTATACGCACAAACATCACAGAGATGACGACCGCCATTACCGCCACAACCAAAGAAGAGTTGTAAGATACGATGACCGCAGAGATTATCATTATTATGTAGATCGTGAAATGAGCCGATACGATTTTTTAAGATTATCACGCGCTCAAAGATCTCAATTACAGGTTTCGTTAAACTTTATGGTTGCCAACAATTACGGTCCGCGTGATTACGAACGTAGATTACGCAGAGATTTAGGAACCATTTTAACACGCGATCAGTTTGGTTTGTGGGAACGCAGAGCCTACACCGGCGGCGGAAATACGTTTGTATTTAATTTCAACAGATAATTTCAATAAATCTAATCCAATAAATGAGAAAACCTCCGAATTGATTATTCAAAACGGAGGTTTTTCTGTATAGATAAAGATAATTAATATCAAATTTTCGTCAGTTCGAGCTTGTCGAGAACTTATAATTTGGAAAACTTCTCGAAACCTGTCTTGACATCTCGACTTCGCTCGATGTGACAGTTACGAAAGGCTTACTCCTTTTCACTACTCGAAGTGCCGATGAAATTATCTTGTAAACAATAATTCGCGGTATTTAGTCAACGTCCATAATTCATTATCAACCATTAATTCTAATTTATCAGCGTGGTAACGAATTTCGTCGAAATACGGTTTTACGTTATCGCAATAAGCATGTGCCATTTTCTCTACAGAATGTAATGAATTTGCCTCTTTACGGGCATCCATCATTGCATGTAATTTTGCGTTTAATTCGTTCACGTGCATAGACGTTTTCTTTAAAATCAAAATTTGTTCTGCAGCTAATTCTTCATAACTATCGCCAAAAATATCTTTTAAACCTTTAATATTTTCAATTAATAAGTTTTGATATTTAAACGCTGTAGGAATAATGTGGTTACGAACGATATCACCTAAAACACGACCTTCGATCTGAACTTTCTTGATATAATCTTCCAATTCAATTTCGTAACGCGATTCTACTTCGGTATGATTCATTACGTTTAATTCAGCAAATAAATCAAATGCTTTTTTAGAAACTTTAGCTTTTAATGCAGCCGGAGTTGTTTTATGGTTCGATAATCCGCGACGAGCCGCTTCTTCTTCCCATTCTTTGCTGTATCCGTCGCCTTCAAACAAAATATCTTTGGTTTCTTTGATATATTCACGTAAAACGTTGAAGATCGCTTCGTCTTTTTTCAATCCGTCTTTTTCAACCAAAGCTTCTACTTCTTTTCTAAAATCGATCAACTGTTTTGCAACAATCGAGTTTAAAGTAGTCATTGAAGTAGCACAGTTAGCTGTAGATCCAACGGCACGAAATTCGAATTTATTTCCTGTAAATGCAAATGGCGATGTACGGTTACGATCGGTATTATCCAACAAAACGTCTGGAATTTTACCAACAACGTTTAATTTTAAATCGGTTTTTTCTTCTGGCGATAATTTTCCTGTTGATACACCTTCTAATTCTTCCAACACTTTAGTCAATTGCTGACCAATGAAGATTGATATAATTGCAGGCGGTGCTTCGTTTGCTCCTAAACGGTGATCGTTTGATGCCGATGCGATTGATGCGCGCAATAATTCTTCGTAAGTTGAAACCGCTTTAATGGTATTGATAAAGAACGTTAAAAACTGTAAATTGCTGTTTGGTGTTTTACCCGGTGCCAATAAATTTACCCCCGTATCAGTAGCTAACGACCAGTTGTTGTGTTTACCAGAACCGTTTACACCTTTAAAAGGTTTTTCGTGGAATAACACTTTAAAGTGGTGACGCTCGCCAACTTTCTGCATTACATCCATTAATAATGAGTTGTGATCTACCGCTAAATTGGTTTCTTCGAAAATCGGAGCTAATTCAAACTGATTTGGAGCAACTTCGTTATGACGCGTTTTTACCGGAATTCCCAACAACATACATTCGTTTTCTAAATCGCGCATGTAGTTTAAAACTCTTGTAGGGATCGATCCAAAATAATGATCTTCTAATTGTTGACCTTTAGCTGAAACGTGTCCTAACAATGTTCTACCAGTTTGTAAAATATCAGGGCGCGATGCTGCCAATGCATCATCAATTAAGAAATATTCTTGTTCCCAACCTAAAGTAGGCGTTACTTTTTTAACATTTTTGTCGAAGAATTTAGCAACCTCAGTTGCGGCTTCATCAATTGCAGACAAGGCTCTTAATAAAGGTGCTTTGTTATCTAATGCTTCACCTGTGTACGATACAAATACGGTTGGAATACATAATGTTGTTCCAAAAATAAATGCTGGCGATGTTGGATCCCAAGCGGTATAACCACGAGCTTCGAATGTGTTTCTGATTCCTCCGTTTGGAAAAGATGATGCATCAGGCTCTTGCTGAACCAATTGCGAACCACCAAATTTTTCTACCGGATCAGAACCATCAAAAGATGTTTCAAAAAAGGCATCATGTTTCTCTGCAGTTGTTCCTGTTAAAGGCTGAAACCAGTGTGTGTAGTGTGTTACACCTTTGCTCATTGCCCATTCTTTCATACCTAAAGCAATGTAATCTGCCATTCTGCGATCAATTTTTGTACCATGATCCATTGCAGAACGTACTGCTTTGTATGCCTCTGGAGTTAAGTGCTGGCGCATTGCTTTGTCATTAAATACATTGCTACCAAAAATTTCAGATTTTTTACCAATCTCTGAAACCGCTACCGGCGCACGGTTGCTTGCTGCTTTTAAAGCTTCGAAACGAAAAGTTGCCATATTTTTTTGTATTGTGTTGTTATACCATGCAAAAATACATAAAATTTCATTAAAAATAAAAACACCCCCTAAAATTTAGGGGGTCTTTTTAAAAACATTTAATTATTTCTTTTTTTATAGTGTTCTAATTGGGGTATTTTCTAAACCTAATGCTGAAATGGTAGCATTGTAATCACTAAAGTTCATTTTATGTGCAAAACCTCCTGGTACTATAACTACTCTGAATGTTTGGTGGTAAACGAATTGATTATATTCAGAATTTGATAATTGTTCAATAGGAAAATTGGTTCTTACATATATTTTCACATCGTATCTTGTAAAATCATAATCGTATGAAAGTTGATCTCCGTCAGATGTCAAACCATATGTTGCCGGAAGTAAAACCCATGAATTACCTTGCCATCTGTAAACTAAAACATTATCTCCATCCGAAAGAGGATAATCAAAATTCCATGTTCCCGAATTTGTAAAGGTATCTTCAGGTGTATTAATTGTCTGATTTGTTAATTCGATAACTTGAGATTGTTCTTCATAATATTCTTCAATAGTACAGCTTTGTAATGCTGATAAACCTATGAATGCTGTTAAAAGTAGTGCTATCTTTTTCATGATGTATTGTTGTTAAATGTTAAAATATCTTTTATATTAATCTTCATTTCATTAATCGTGCCAAAAAATGTTTTGCCTTTATTTTTTTGTAATTTTGTTTGAAACTTTTGTAAAATTATGAAAAATATTTTCTTTAAAGGTCAGGTTTTATGGAGCATGATTGATGCTAACCGACATTTACGTCATTCTGCTTACAGCGATTTATGTACACAGGCTCGTAATAATCTAATGATCCACATAGGATTATCTGTTAACGAATGTGCAAAATACGGTATTGCTCCTATTCTTTTTAGGGAAGAAACTATTTTTCACAAAGAAATTAAAATGGATGAAGAAATTTCTGTAGCTGTTGAAATGACTAAACATACCATTGCAAATAATCGCTTTTCGATCACTCACTTTGTTTATAAAGCCGATGGAACCAAAAGT
>CAMLFV010000163.1 GCA_946479395.1 uncultured Flavobacterium sp.
ATATCAAAAAATATTGGTGTTGAGTAGTAAAAAGGCTCATAAATATAGTTTGGACCATAAATATACGAGTTACCAACAATTTGTACCTGAACGGTTTTATTACGTTGACGCTCTAACTCGATCGTTGCTACATCTTGAAATTGATCCTGACCTAAAACTGCCTGAATTACAATTACGCGAACATCGCTTTCACCAACTTCTACTACACGTAAATAATCAACATAATTATCGTTATTTAAATCTAGGTTTGATATTTGAGCCTGTGGATCGTTTATTCTACGCTCAAAATCTTCCAAATCTCTAGATTCGCCAAAAATAGATGCTACTGCCTGCAAATCCAGATTGTCAGAAATATCGTAATTCTGAGCCACAACAGTTGCATTACCCCTGTTGTTTTGCGCAATACCAACACTTGCTGTTAACATTGCCATTGCTATTAATGCGAATCTGAATATTTTCATTTTTTTATTATTTTTGTTTTATATATACAAAATATCAAGTACTGTGCCAAAACTTTAAATAAAGAAAAAGACCTCAAAAAATGAGGCCTTTTTAACTATATAATCTGTAAAATTATTTTTGTGTAATAATGAATTCCGAACGACGATTAATTGCGTGCTGCTCTTCAGTACAATTTTCACCACAATCGACTTTCGGTGCGCTTTCTCCATAACCACGAGCTTCTAAACGAGAGCCGTTGATTCCTTTAGAGATCACATATTGCATTGTTGAACGTGCACGTTCGTCTGATAATTTTAAGTTGTATGTATCACTACCTCTATTATCGGTATGTGATTCTATTTTAACTTTCATACCAGGGTTACGTTGCATGATTTGAACTAATTTATTCAATTCAAACGCACCTTGCTGAGTGATGTTCGATTTATCAAATTCAAAGTAAATATCGCCTAAGATTATTTTAGTATCCTTAATCAACATTTCAATTGGGCGTAACTCCACATCGATAGGATATTTACCATTACCCCATTTCTGTAACTCAACATCTTTGCTTTCGTATCCTTCTGAACTTACCTGTAAAGCAAAAACCTTGTTACAATCGGTATCATAACGTACAATTCCGTAAGCATCAGTAAAACGAGTTTCAATTACGTTTTTATCGTAATCTAAAATTGCAACCTGTGCATCTTTTAAAATAGCACCTGTTTTTTGGTCTTTCACTGTAATTACCATTTCGGTAACACAAACTGGACGCACTTTATAGATATCGTCACGACCTACACGGTTTGTTGATAAAAATCCGATTCCTTTCTCTGGATAATATGATAAGTGGAAATCGTCTTTTGCTGTATTGATAGGATCACCGATATTGCGAACTTTTGCATTAGGATCAGTTAAATCGAACATATATAAATCCAATCCACCAAAACCTTTATGTGCGTTTGAAGCAAAAATCAATTTATCGTCTTCCGAAATAAAAGGGAAAGATTCACGACCTTCGGTATTTACGATTGTTCCCATGTTTTCAGGAGTTCCGTATGTACCGTCTTCGTTTAAAGCTACCTTCCAAATATCCATATCACCAACCGTTCCTGGCATATCAGAAGCAAAATATAACGTTTTACCGTCTGGTGACACCGCAGGGTTACTTACCATGTAGTTTGGTGAGTTGAATGGAACAGGCTCAATATCTGTCCATCTTTTTCCGTTATACTTTGCACGGTAAACACTTACTTTACCTTTCTTTAGACGGTTTTTCTTATCCTTTTCATATTTCCCGCCACGGAAACTTTCTGTAGCAAAAAACATTGTTTGACCATCAGCTGTCACCGTTGTAGGTCCATCGTGATGTTTTGTATTTAATTCATCAACTGGTTTAATGTCTTTAAATTTTTCTTCATCAGACACATACGTTGCTGCATAAACATTTAAGAAAGGCTGATTGTTCCAACCATATTTCTTTTTAGATTCATCACGTGCAGAAGCAAAATAAAGAGTATTATCTGCAGTTAAAATTCCACCAAAATCAGAAAACTGCGAATGGTTCATTCTACTGTCTTCAAAAGTAAACAAAGCTTCTTGGCTTCTTAATGCCGGGATATAATCAGGATTTTGCAAATAATCAATTGCACGAGAATCTTCCGGTTTTAAATCGGCAAATTTCTTCATGATTTTATTAGAAGTATCGTAACGCCCACTTGCCTTCAACATTTGTGCGTATTTGTAGTACACTTCTGCATCTTGATTTGGATTTAATTCAATTGCCTTAGCATACCACTTTGCAGATTCTACTGTATTGAATAAATTATAATAAGTTTCCGCTAACTGCAAAACAACGTAACTGTCGGTTTTTTCACCACGCACCAATTTTTTATAATGCTCTGCTGCTTCAACAAATTCATATCTTTTAAACAAATTGTCGGCATGTTTTAAGCGTTCTTCCGAATTGTGAATGAAAGCCGTATTTTGTGCTTGCGCTGTATATAAGGAACCTATTAATAATAGAGATAAGTATATTTTTTTCATAATTACTATTTAGCAGATAATGTTAGAAGAAACGTGGTGAACTTGATACTTTTTTCTTGTAGAAAATATCAAATAAAAGAATTATTTCATGAGATCCGCTTGTGTTATAATTTAAGTCAGACGTAATATAATCATAAGCATATCCAACTCTTAATTTAGGTGTAATTCTGTAATTAACCATAGCTCCGAACGAATCTTGCAAACGGTAAGTTACACCAAATTCTAACTTTTCATTGTATAAAGCGTTTGCAGAAAGATCCACCGAAACAGGAGATTCAACCGCCATTTTTAACATGGTAGATGGTTTAAATTTCCATTCTTTATTAATATCAAACACATATCCACCGGTTAAAAACATGTGCGCTACATCTGATCCGAATTTTCTGTTTCCCTTATCAATATAAGTGTTATTTAGCAAATTGGTAACACTGAAACCTGCGTAATATCTATTGGTAAAATAAAATGCACCAACACCCGCATTAAACAATGTTTCACTACTATCTTCTGCAAAAACAATGTCTCCTTGATTTGGTAAAGTATGATTAATATCACTAAACAACCCAATTTGCTGCATAGTTACTCCTCCTTTTACACCTAATGCTAAACTGTGTCCTTGCCCTAAACGAATAGTATAAGAAACATCTACATTTACAGAATTTTCAGTAACTGGACCAATTTTATCGTTCATAAAAGACAATCCAACTCCAACATTTTTAGCTACAGGCGTGTGTAAAAATGCAGTTGCTGTTTGTGGGGCACCTTCTACACCCAGCCATTGTGATCTATACAATATACCTGTAGACATATAATCATTGATACCAGCATAAGCCGGGTTTAAGATACTTTGATTGTACATATACTGCGTGTAATGAGGATCTTGTTGGGCAAACCCCTTTAAACTTCCCAGTACAATACAAACTACCGCAACAATACTTTTATTTATTTTCATAAAGGACAAATTTATATTTCAATGTTACAAAGATAATTTTTAATTTTTTTCAACATAAAACATGCTTACTTATTTCTTTCAAAACACCCTCTGTTAAGAAATTACTAAAATAACAATATTAATTTAATATAATCAAGATTTTTTTCAATATTTAAAAAAAAACAACTATCGGGCTAACTAACAGCAAGCTATTACGACCTAATTTGATAAATTTGCAGTAAACCTAATATAACTTATACAAAAAACAATATGCTAGAAAAAGAAGAAATAAATTACGAAAAAGCGGTATTGGTTGGTATTGTTACCCAAAACCAATCAGAAGAAAAATTGCAGGAGTATTTAGATGAGTTAGAGTTTCTAACCCAAACTGCAGGAGGTGAAGTGGTAAAAAGGTTTACACAGAAAATGGATAAACCAAATCCTAAAACTTTTGTAGGTACCGGTAAGTTAGAAGAAATTGAACTTTATATTAAAGAACATAAGGTTGATACATTGATATTTGACGATGAATTGTCACCGGCACAACAGAAAAATCTATCACGCCAAGTAGATTGTAAAGTTTTAGACCGTACCAATTTAATTTTAGATATTTTCGCACAGCGTGCACAAACTTCCTACGCAAGAACACAGGTTGAATTGGCACAATTTCAGTATTTACTTCCACGTTTAACTGGAATGTGGACACACTTAGAACGCCAACGTGGTGGTATTGGTATGCGTGGTCCGGGTGAAACCGAGATTGAAACCGACCGCCGTATTGTTCGCGACCGCATTGCCCTGCTGAAAGAAAAAATACGTACTATTGACCGCCAAATGGCTGTTCAGCGCAGTAACCGTGGTGCTATGGTTCGCGTTGCCTTGGTTGGATACACCAATGTTGGAAAATCAACTTTAATGAATGCTTTGGGTAAAAGTGAGGTTTTTGTAGAAAACAAATTGTTTGCTACTTTGGACACTACAGTTCGTAAAGTGGTTATTAAAAACCTGCCTTTTTTACTTTCTGATACGGTTGGATTTATTAGAAAACTGCCTACACAGCTGGTTGAATCTTTTAAATCGACTTTAGATGAAGTACGCGAGGCAGATTTATTATTGCATGTGGTTGATATTTCGCATCCGGAATTTGAAGATCATATTGAATCGGTCAATCAAATTTTAAAAGATATTAAAAGCGATGACAAACCAACTATTATGATCTTCAATAAGATTGATGCTTACAAAGCCGACGAATTTGATGAGGAAGATTTAATGATTGAACGTACCTCTAAACACTATTCTATAAATGAATGGAAAAACACGTGGATGAGCAAAGTGGGCGAAAACAATGCCGTGTTTATATCTGCAACAGAGAAAGACAATTTCGAAGAATTACGCCACAAGGTTTACGAAGCCGTTAGACAAATTCATATTACCCGTTTTCCTTACAACAACTTCCTTTATCCGGAATACGCAGAAAACGACGCAACAGAAGAACAATAAAAAAGGGAGGAACCTAAGTTCCTCCCTTTTATTCTATTTAGCTTTGATTCTATTTTGTAATGTAGTCCAAATTAAGTTCACATCGTACTTTTTTAAAAGTTCGTTTCTAACTACTTGAATATCGTTACTCATTTTATCCATGGCTTCTTGTGCATTTACCATGCTGGTATAAGAATTTACAGCTTCTGTTGACGAAACAAATGACGTTTTTTTATAATTCTTATTTAACCACTTTTCTTTGTCTTTACTCTTACTAAACTTGTTTCGCTCTTTATGATCGGTAAAATTTGAATAAAAGTTTTGATTAGCTTGCTCATAATCTCGTCCAAGATTAGATGATCCCATTTCTAAATACGCTTTCTCGTATTTTAAAAACAACGCATCGCTTTCAATACTGCTTTGTGCATATAAATTGGATGAGGCTATTAAAATAATACTATATATAAGATTTTTCATAGTTTTAAAATTAAGATTATTTTACTTCGTACATCAATTGAATCCAATCTTGGTATTCGTAATTTCTTGTTTTAATGTATAAGAAATATGTTCCTGATGGCAAGATCTTTCCGCTTGAATCCTGACCCATCCACTGTCTCTTGTATCCTTTACCATGTTCGTAAACAAGTTTTCCGTAACGGTTATATACTTTTAACTCTTGTACATTATTGTACGTTAAGTCTAAATAATCGTTGTCGCCATCGCCATTAGGTGTAATCCCTTTTGGATAGCTACAGTTTTCTACCATTAACAAATAACTCTTTACGTCTTCACAGGCGTATTTATTTGTTTTCTTAACATATACTTTGTAATATCCGTGTTTGGTGATGACCTGATTTTCTTTTACATCAGACATTGTTTCTACCACAAAATTTGCATCTTCGTCTAAACGTTCCATTTTTAAGTAGAACTCATCATTTGTTAAAACAGGAAGTTTATACTCTGTACATATATATACGTCGGTTTTTGGCAATACTTCTACAG
>CAMLFV010000164.1 GCA_946479395.1 uncultured Flavobacterium sp.
GAAGGTGAAGTTACCTTAGTAAATGTTGCTATTGCCGAAGATAGAAAAACAATTAAAGCCGAAGCTTTTAATGACGAAGTGAAGAAAAAAATTATGAATTACAAATTATAAATTGCGAGATAATCTTCGCCTTCTATCATAATTCGTAATTCTAAATTCATAATTAAACAAACTATGGAATTTAAAAAATTTAAAGCAGCAACGGTTCAAACCGCACCTGTTTTTCTTAATGTAGAAAAAACAATCGATAAAGCCATTTCATTTATAAAAGAAGCACACGAAAACGGAGCAAAATTGATTGCTTTTCCCGAGGTTTTTATTTCTGGATATCCTTATTGGAACTGGATTATGACGCCCGTTCAAGGCAGTAAATGGTACGAAGAATTATATAAAAATTCGGTTGCTGTGAACGATTCATCTATGCAGAAACTGTACAAAGCAGCAAAAGATTTCGATATAAATATTGTTATTGGAATTAACGAGCGCGGTGACAGTTATGGCGAAATTTACAACACCAATTTAATTATTGATAACCACGGGAATTTAATCGGTAAACATAGAAAACTGGTTCCTACTTGGGCAGAAAAATTAACTTGGACAAGTGGCGATGGATCTTCGCTAAAAGTATATAATACAGAAGTTGGTCCGGTTGGAACATTAGCTTGTGGCGAAAACACCAATACATTGGCTCGATTTACATTGCTTTCTCAAGGTGAATTAATCCACATTGCCAATTATATTTCGTTACCGGTTGCTCCGCCCGATTACAATATGGCGGAAGCGATTAAAATTCGAGCGGCAGCGCATTCATTCGAAGGGAAATTGTTTACCATTGTTTCGTGTTCTACCATTTCACAGGAAATTAAAGATGCTTTGCGTGCCGATGTTCCTAATGTTGATGAATTATTAGATCGAAAGAACAGTGCGTTTTCTGGATTTATCGGTCCAAACGGAGCCGTAATTGGCGAGCCTTTAATTGATGAAGAAGGAATTGTTTATGCCGATATCGATCTTTCGAAATGTATCCAACCAAAGCAAATGCACGATATTTTAGGGCATTACAACCGTTTTGATATTTTTGATTTGCGAGTGAATGTTGCTCCTACCAAGAAAATTACGTTTGTAAATAATGATGAAGAATTTAATAAAAAATAACCATGAACGAAAACCATTCAGACGATCAATTAGGAAGAGCTCGAGTTCAGGATTCACCAGAATTACAAGCTTATTATAAAGAATTAGAAACATTAGGTGCCGGTGCTTTATGGACAGTTGCCAACGATATCGAACCTTGGGAACCAAAAAGTAAATCAATCCCAATGCTTTGGAAATACGAAGATTTAAGACATTTGGTTTTAAAATCTTCTGAATTAGTTACGCCCGAACAAGCCGGTCGCCGTGTGGTTTATTTGGTGAACGATAACCGCAAAGATGTTTCGGCAGCCGTAGGTTGGTTGTACACCGGCATTCAGGTTACACGTCCCGGTGAAAGTACATCGGCTCATCGTCACAAGGCATCTGCTTTGCGTTTTATTATGGAAGGCGAAAAGGGCTACACGGTAGTCGATGGTAATAAAATTATGTTAGAAGTTAACGATTTTGTCATCACCCCCAACTCAACCTGGCACGAACACGGCGTAGAAGAAGGCGGAAAAACCTGTATTTGGCAAGATGGTTTGGATATTCCGTTAGTAAATGCCTTGGAAGCGAACGATTATGCAGTTTACGATGGAAAGCAAAAATTAACTGCTCCGTTAAATCAGTCGCCAATGACGTATAGTGGCACGGGCTTGATTCCACCTGATAAAGAATGGAACAAACCATATTCTCCGTTGTTTAAGTATTCGTGGAAAACTGTTTATCCTGCTCTTCTAGAAGCCGAAAAAGTGAACGATGTAAATAGTTTTGATGGAATCATTATGCAGTACAGCAATCCGTTAACGGGTGGTCATGTTATGCAAACTATGGGTGCTTCTATTCAATTACTACCAAAAGGTTTTAAGGGAAAAGCGCATAAACATACCGGATCTTTCGTGTATCAATGTGCAAAAGGCAAAGGCTATTCTATCATTAACGGTAAACGTTTCGATTGGAAAGAGCGCGATATTTTCTGTGTTCCAAGTTGGGCTTGGCACGAACACCACAATTTATCAGATACCGAAGACGCGTGCCTGTTTTCATTTAACGATTTACCTGTTATTGAAGGTTTAGGCTTGTATCAAGAGAAAGTTTTTGATGAAAATGGAGGGAATCAAACTATTTTATAAAATGACTTTTAGAGATAAACTTATTTTTTTTATCATCTTTTTATTTTCATTTTCTTGTTTAGCTCAAAGTAATTGTTACCTAATGTCATTAGATACTGGTAAAAAAAACAATAAACAATATTATTTCTTATATAGCTCATTAATACTAAACGAAGACAAAACATTTATTTCAACTTCATTGTTTGATTTAAAATACTCAACATGTGGAATATATGAAATCAATAACAATATTATAGAGTTAAAACAATTTAAAATAAGATATCCTACAGATACTCTCATTTTATTTTGCGAAGAACCCGATGTCATTAAAAATATTATGAAAACAGACTTTGAAACGGAACCTTACATGAGCCTTAAAATGAAAAATGATAGATTATATCTTTTGAGCGAAAAAGGACGTATAATAAATCGAATCAAAGAAAATTTTGTACGAAAAAATATCTTTATTGATTTATTTGGTTTTAAATATGTTTTTGAAAAAATAGATTGTGAAGAAGTATATAAAATAAATAAGTAACAAAATCATAATAAGTAAAATTAACAATAGATCCATATCTTTAATTTATGAAACTATCGCCGAAAGCAAAAAATATAGTCGATCAACTTACCGAAAACACTAAATTGGGTGATTTGCATACTATTGCAAAAGATATTAAAAAAGATCATGAACTGGCAATGGAATTATGGTCAACCGAATCGTATTTTGCCCGACAATTTTCAATTTTGATTATGGATAAAAAGTTACTTTCGCAAGAGGTAATTAATCAGTTAGATCAAGATATAAACAAACACTCTGAAGACGAAAAACTGCAGCTTATTGATTGGTTAATGGCAAACCAATTGGCTAAAGACAAAAAAACGGTAGCATTGATGGAATCATGGCAAAACAGTAAATCAAGTTTGCAAAGAAGAACATTTTGGTATCATCAGGCTCGTTTACGATGGGTTGGTCAAACACCGCCGCCAAATACAGAAGAACTGCTTTCGGTTATTGAAAAAGAAATTGAAAACGAGGTTCCCGAAGTGCAGTGGGCTATGAATTTCACAGCAGCACAAATCGGCGTTTATCAGCAGGAATACAGAAAAAGATGCATTGCTCTTGGCGAACGCACAGGGCTTTTTAAAGACGAAATGGTGGCAAAAAATTGTATACCCAATTATTTACCCGATTTTATAAACATACAAGTTGCAAAGCTTAAAAAATAAACAATGAAAAATTTTAAACCCATACTAGGAATCGGAATTTCCTTAATATTTATTGTAATTGGATTCTACCTTATTGCATTAGGCGACCAACTATCTCTAATAATTGGTTATGCAAATGTAATTTTTTGGTCATGCCTAATTCTATTTGCAGCCTACAAAACACTAATTAAAAAAAACAATAATTATTAAAAACAATCAACTATTAAAAATGAAACTACTTACATACAAAACACAAAACAACGAGCCGCGATTAGGATTTATGCACAACAATATGGTTGTTGATATGGAAGATTTTGGTGGAATTTCGAACTTTCCGTTACCAAATGATATGTTGGAACTAATTGATATGGGCTTTGAAGTGATTGCTGAAATCAATGACTTAATTGAAGAAACACGCGAAGTTGATTTCGAAAATATTTCTTTTCCTTTGAACGATGTTGAAATTTTAGCCCCGATTGAAAAACCACGTAAAAACATTATTGGTATTGGTTTGAATTATACCGAACACGTTGCCGAAAGCGCCAGAACATTAGATACCACAGGAAAATTACCTCAAAAACCAATCATTTTCTCAAAACCGCCTACAACTGTTACCGGTCCAAATACCAACGTTTTATTAAATCCTAAGTTGACTCAACAGTTAGATTGGGAAGTTGAATTGGCAGTGGTAATTGGCAAAAACGGAAAATATGTTACCAAAGAAAATGCCATGGATTATGTATTTGGATACACGATAATCAATGATATTTCGGCGCGTGATTGCCGTCGTGAGGGACAATGGATTGTTTCAAAAGGTCAGGATACATTTGCGCCAATGGGACCATTTTTGGTTACAAAAGACGAAATTGAAAATCCGCACAACTTAAATCTTTCCTTAAAATTAAACGGAATTGAAAAACAGAATTCGAACACGAAATTTTTATTGTTCAACATTAACGACTTAATCGAAGATTTAAGCACCGTGTTTACTATTGAACCGGGCGATATCATTGCAACAGGAACTCCGGCCGGTGTTGGTGCAGGAAGAAATCCGCAGGAATGGATGAAAGACGGCGATGTTGTGGAATGTTATGTGGAAAATATTGGAACAATTGTAAATACTGTTAAAGAAATTTAATTACAACAACAAAGCGTTAGGGATTGAAGTGAAAATCCTTTAAAATGTTTTTTATCAAAACATTTTAAAGATTGAAACGAAAAGCCTGACCCGCCTCGGCGGGGAACGCCCAAAATATAGAAAATAAAAATGAAAAAATATAGAATCGGACAAATAGTTCCATCGAGCAATGTAACGATGGAAACCGAAATTCCGGCAATATTCAAGGCACGCGAAACAATTTTACCTGAACGTTTCACCTTTCATTCAAGCAGAATGCGCATGAAAAAAGTAACCAAAGAAGAGTTAGAGGCTATGGATGCGATGAGTTTAAAATGTGCCCAAGAACTATCGGACGCGCATGTTGATGTGATGGGTTATGCGTGTTTGGTGGCGATTATGAGTATGGGTCGCGGATATCATTGCGTGTCTGAGGTAAATCTGCATCAGGAAACGATTGCAAACGGTTTTCCCACGCCAATTGTAACTTCTGCGGGCGCTTTGATTAACGGATTGAATGTTTTGGGAGCAAAAACGGTTTCGATCATTACGCCGTATATGCGTCCGTTAACTGATATGGTTGTTGATTATATTGAACATCAAGGGTTTAAAGTAAAAGAAAGTATTGCTTTGGAAATTCCTGATAATTTACAAGTTGCTGCTCAGAACCCATTGAATTTACTGGATATTTACAAACAGTTGGATTTAACCGGAGTGGATGTTTTGGTAGCATCGGCTTGTGTGCAGATGCCGTCGTTAGAAGCAATTGATAAAATTGAACAGGAAATTGGTATTCCGGTAACATCGGCTGCTGTTTGTACTACTTACGAAATGATGAAAAAATTAGGAATTGAAGCCAAATCTACGATTGGCGGAAGTTTGTTAAAAGGGAATTATTAAGATTGATCCTGCAAGGTCTTAACGGACCTTGTAGGTTTTAAAATTTTCTGATACCTACAAGGTTTTAAAAACCTTGCAGGATATATTAATTCAACAATTGTTTTGCGTGTTGCAAAGCGGCATCTGTAATTGTGTTGCCCGAAAGCATTTGTGCAATTTCCTGAATACGTTCTTCGGTACTTAACAATTTAATGGTCGATGTTGTTACCTTGTCATCATCGAACTTTGTTACTTTAAAATGCTGTTTTCCTTTTGATGCTACTTGTGGCAAATGCGTTATGGAAAAAATTTGCATGTAATTGCCCATTTCCTGCATAATAGTTCCCATTTTATCGGCAACATCGCCCGAAACTCCGGTATCGATTTCATCAAAAATAAGCGTG
>CAMLFV010000165.1 GCA_946479395.1 uncultured Flavobacterium sp.
AACTACCTATTAATTCGGGTTATGCGTTGGGATATGGCTTTCAAACTGTTGTTGGGCCGTTGGAAATTAAACAATCTTATTCACCCGAAGTAAAAATCCATTACACATGGTTTAGTTTAGGGTTTTGGTTTTAATTGAATAAAAAAGGCATCATTCTAAAAATGATGCCTTTAGTTTGTTGTATTGATTTTAATTTTGCCAACCACCACCCAATGCTTTGTAAATTGCAACGGTGGTTTTTAGTTGAAGCATTTTTGTTTCAACTAAATCAAATTTTGCTTCTAAGGCTTCGCGTTGGGTTAACAGAACTTCCATATAATCTGCGCGAGCCGATTTAAACAAATCGTTAGAAATTGTTACCGATTGTGTTAAAGCATCAACCTCTTGCGTTTTTAAATTGTAGGTATTTTCTAAATTATCGATTTTAGAAAGCTGGTTTGCAACTTCAATATACGCCTTTAAAATGGTTTGTTCATAATTATAAACTGCCTGTATTTGCTTGGCATTTGCATTGTAATAATCGGCTTTTATTGCGTTTCTGTTTACTAACGGAGCTACTAAATCGCCCGCCAAAGAATAAAGCAATGATTGCGGATTAAACAAATATTTTGGATTGAAGGCTTGGTAGCCAACACCCGCCGATATACCTAACGATGGATAAAAACGTGCTTTTGCCGATTTTATATCTAATTTAGAGGCAGCCAATTCCATTTCTGCTTGTTTAATATCTGGACGATTTGCCAAAAGATCTGCCGGAAGCCCAGCATACATTGTTTGTGGAACTAAATTTTCAAACACTGACGAACTGCGTTCTACGTGCTGCGGAAATCGTCCAACCAAAAAATTAATCTCATTTTCGGTTTCTGTTATTTTCTGCTGAATTTCGTATTGTAACGCTGTTGTTTTCAATACCTGAGCCTGAAATCGTTTTACAGCCAATTCATTTGCTCGAGCAGATTGCTTTAAAAGTTTTACTATTTGAAGCGCACTATTTTGAATTTCGATATTTTGCTGAACAATTTGCAATTCGTTATCTAACGCCAATAATTCATAGTACGATTGCGCAATTTCGGCAACTAAATTCGTTTTCATAAAATTCTGTCCTTCAACAGTTGCTAAATAGCGGTTTACGGCTGCTTTTTTGGCGTTGCGTAATTTACCCCAAATATCAGCCTCCCAATTGGCATAAACACCAATTCCTAAATCGGTTAACGGTTCGGGCATTTCTTTGCCGGGTTTAATATCGGTAGTAGCTTCCATTGCGCCAATATTGGTGTAACGTGCAACTTTATCAACACCACCGCCCACTTTTACACCTACAAACGGTAAGTATTCACCTTTGCGTGCACGAATTTCATTCTTAGAAATTTCAATTTCCTGAAGCATAATGTTTAGTTCCTGATTGTTGGTCAATGCTTCCGAAATCAGTGTATGCAAATGCGGATCGCTAAAATATTGTTCCCAATTCATCTTCCCTGAATTAATGGTATCGTTTTGTGTCGATGAAAAATGTTCGGGAACCGATTTGTTTTCTGCTTTTTCCTGAATATTTATCGATTTACAGGCAGCCAAGCTTAAAAGTACGCAGCCTATCACCGCGTACTTATAAATTATTTTTTTGTTCATTTACTAGTAAATATCTTTAGTTAATGGCGTTTCATCTTCATTTTTAATCATTTTTCTACCATCTGCTAACTTTGCAAAAATGTAGTACAAGCCCGGAATAATCAATACCCCGAATACGGTTCCAAAGAACATTCCTCCCAAAGCAGATGCTCCAATGGTGTGGTTACCAATCGCTCCAGCTCCGTGTGCGAAAATCAAAGGAATCAATCCGGCGATAAAGGCAAAAGACGTCATAAGAATCGGGCGGAAACGAACAGTAGCAGCTTCAATTGCAGCGTCTAAAATGGTAGCACCGGCCTGCCTTTTCTGCACCGCATATTCTACAATAAGCACGGCATTTTTACCCAGCAAACCAATAAGCATAATTAAACCTACCTGCGCATAGACATCGTTTGCCAAGCCCATTGCTTTTAACATAAAAAACGATCCGAAAATACCAACCGGTAACGATATAATAACGGCAAGTGGTAATATAAAACTTTCGTACTGTGCGGCTAATACCAAATACACAAAAACCAATACTACACCGAATACATAAAGTGCTTCGTTGCCTCGTTGTGCTTCGTCAAAAGATAAACCTTCCCAAGCAATTTTATAACCGTGTGGCAATGTTTTTACAGCCGTTTCGTTAATTGCGGCAATGGCATCGGCAGTAGTATAGCCAGCTGCTGGAAGCCCACGAATAGATGCTGAATTATACATGTTGTATCGGGTAATTTCGTTTGGACCTTGCGTTTTCTTTAATTTCATAAATGATGAATATGGAACCATTTCGCCCGTATCATTTTTTACATATAAGTTTAAGATATCTGAAGGAAGACTTCTAAATTCTGGCGATGATTGCACATAAACTTTAAAAAACTGACCAAAACGTATGAATCCTTGTTCATACGTACTACCCACCAAAATATTCAGATTTTCCATGGCTTTACCAATTGATACGCCTTTTTGCATGGCTGCACTGTTGTCAAACTCCAACTCGTATTGCGGATAATTGGCGGCAAAGAATGTAAATACACCCGTAAGCTCTTTTCTTTTAGCAAGATTTTCCATGAATTGCTTGTTTATTTTATCGAATTCATGATAATCTGTTGTTGCATTTTGATCGAGTAAACGCAATGAAAAACCTCCCGATGAACCAAAACCAGGAATTGCCGGCGGTTCAAAAAACTCAATTACGGCACCTAAATTTCTGGTTTTACTTTCTAGTTCTTCCATAATTTCGGTTACGTTATGTTCTCTATCGCCCCAACTTTTTAAATTAATTAAACATGTACCAGCGTTAGATCCACGACCTTCGGTCATAATTTCGTATCCTGCCAAAGATGAAACAGATTCTACACCATCGACTTCTTTACATATCTTTTGAAGATTTCTGGCTACCTGATTGGTTTGCTCTAAAGTTGATCCTGGAGGTGTTTGAATTACCGCATAAATAGTTCCTTGGTCTTCACTAGGAATGAATCCGCCCGGTAAAAACTGATTTTGAACGTAAATTCCGGCACAAAAAACAATTAAAATGGTCCAGGTAACCGATTTTCTGTTTACGATTCTTTTTAAAATACGTACATATTTTCCTGTAAGTTTATCGAACCCACGGTTAAACAAATCAATAAAACGAGTAAGTATATTTACTTTTTTAGGTTTACCGTGATTGTTTTTAAGCGATATGGCGCATAAAACCGGTGTTAATGTTAAAGCGATAACCGCTGATATTACAATAGAGCTTGCCATAGTTATAGAAAACTGTCGGTAGAAAGTTCCAACTGGACCAGTCATAAACGAAATTGGCAAAAACACCGATACCATTACCATGGTTATTGCAATGATGGCACCACTTATTTCACCCATAACTTCCTTAACCGCTTTGTAGGGCGATACATGTTTTTCTTCCATTTTGGCATGAACCGCCTCCACAACGACAATCGCATCATCAACCACAATACCAATTGCTAAAACAAGTGCAAATAAGGTTACCAAGTTAATTGATAAACCAAAAATCTGCATGACAAAAAAGGCTCCGATTAACGAAACAGGTACTGCGATAATTGGAATTATTGTAGAACGCCAATCGCCTAAGAAAATAAAAACAACTACGGCTACCAATATAAAAGCATCTCGCAAGGTATGTAAAACTTGTTCTATTGATGCATCTAAAAACTGCGATACATCGTAACTTATCTTATAATCTACACCTGGAGGAAAATTCTGTTTCATTTCCTCTAACTTCAATTTTACCTGTTCGATAACTTCGTTGGCATTACTTCCATAATTCTGTTTTAACATGATGGATGCCGATGGATCTCCATCCAAATTAGAATAGATATCGAAAAATTCACTACCTAATTCTACTTTGGCAATGTCTTTTAGTTTGATATTTTCTCCATCGGAATTTGCTCGAATAATAATTCCTTCATACTCTTCGGGCTTATTGTATTGTCCTTTATAAGTTAAAACGTATTCTAACGACTGTGCAGCTATGCCCGAACTTTGACCAATTCTACCAGGGCGACCAATAATACTTTGTTCGCCAATAGCCGTCATCACTTCATCTACCGAAACATTGTAAGCACGCATACGCTCTGGGTTTAACCAAATGCGCATGGCATAACGGCGGCTTCCTAAAATTTGCGCTTTGGCAATACCTTTTACTCGGTTAATTTCTGGAATAATGTTTACGGTTGCGTAATTGTACAAAAACTTTTCGTCCATGCTTTTGTTTTTGCTGTACAAATTCACGTACATAAGCATACTTGGCTGAATAGGTGTAACAATAACTCCTTCTTTCTGAACCAATTCGGGCAGCAACGGCATTACCTGATCTACCCTGGTTTTTACCAATACAACGGCTTCGTTAGGATCGGTACCAGGATCAAAAACAACATTTAAAGTAGCTTCGCCGGCGCTAGTTGCATCGGTAGATATATACCGCATTCCTTGTACACCGTTAATGGCATTTTCTAAAGTAATAAGCGATGATTTCACCAAAACGTCGGCACTTGCACCAGGATAAGCAATAAAAACACTTACTGTTGTTGGTGCAATTTGAGGGAATTGTGAGGTTGGTAGTTGCTTAATTGCTAACGACCCCACAAAGAGAATTATGACCGATATTACAATTGCAAATACCGGTCTGTGTATCATTTTTTTAAACATGTTGTAGTATTTTAATTACTCTGCATACAATTCTAAACTAGACAATGCTTTTTGAGGAGTGATGAATTTGTAAGATATTTTATCGTTCTCTTTTACCAAACGAAGACCATCGAGAAGAATTTTATCTTCTTTCTGAATACCCGACGCTACTATATAAACATGTGGAATTTCGGCAGTAATTTTAATTTCGCGTGCCTTTACGGTATTGTTTTTTGATACTACAAAAACGTATTTTTTATCTAAAACCTCAAAAGTTGCTTTTTGCGGAATAAGTAGCGCATTTTTATGCGGTGTAGTAATTACAACATTTCCTGTTTGTCCAAAACGCAACAAACCTTTATCGTTTAAGAAAGTAGCACGATAAGCAATATTACCCGTTTGATTATCAAAATCGGCTTCAATTGTTTCTACAACACCATCTTTATCAAACATTTTACCATTCGCCATTTTTAAACCTACATGTAGCAAACCATCTTGTGGTTTTGTACTCATTTGGTCTAAATATTCTGCTTCGGGAACGTTGAAATAAACCCACATTTTGCTGTTATCAGCCAATTCAGTCATTAGATCGCCTTCGGTAATTAAACTTCCAACACGCACGTGAAATCGGTCAACAATACCATCAAAGGGTGCCCTAATTTCGGTAAACTGTAAATGTGTGTTCATTGCAGTTACTTCGGCTTGGGCTTTATTGTATCGAGCCTTAGCCATAGCCAATTCGTTGGCTGCAACTACGTTATTATCATAAAGTTGTTTGGTATTTTTATATTCAATTTGTGCGTAATCAGCCTCGGCTTTTGCCCGGTTTACATCGGCTTCGTAAAGATTGGGCATAATTTTAAACAGTAACTGTCCTTTTTTTACAAACTGACCTTCATCTACATAAATCTTTTGCAGATACCCTTTTTCCTGTGCACGAATTTCGATATGATTTACCGATCTTATCTGTGCCA
>CAMLFV010000166.1 GCA_946479395.1 uncultured Flavobacterium sp.
ATTTCCTTTGAACATTTGAAGTTTATTTTTTCTATAAATAAAACTATCTTCTGCTCTAAGATTTTGAATTGAATCAATTATAAGGTAATCTTTTCCTTCAATATGTATCTTTTGAAAGTTTTCCATAATTATTGTTTGCTAACGTGTTTGGTTATATCCATGTGTTTTAATAAGGCAATTAAAACATCAACAACTATACTATTACCTGCTTGGCGATATAGTTGTGTGTCGCTTACAACTTGTTTAAAATCATCTCTAAATCCCATTAGACGCAAGCACTCTTTTGGCGTTAATTTGCGTATTCTACCTTTGTTATGAGTGACATAATTATCTACTCCAGCACGGTGCATTTTGTGCATTGATTGTAAAAGTGGTCTTGCTACTTCTAAATCTGTTTTAATAGTTGTTTTAAAGTTTTTAGTACCTTCATTTAAAACATAATCTCTTACTTTGTCAGATAAATAATATTTTTCTTCAACGTCATTAACGTCAAAAATAAACTCGTTAAATTCAGCTTCTTCTTTAGGTTCAAATACGAAATCTCCATGCCAATTAAATTGTTGATTTGCTTTTTGACATAATGCAATATCTCCATTTATTTGAGTGTATCGTTTTTGTTTATTAAACGAACTTGTAACGAATTTAATACCTTTTTCTTTAAGATAATACTTGCTGTCAGTATAATCCTCTAGAAAATCCTGCATTTTATATTCTAAAGGTATGCTTTCTGGAAATGTAAATTCTGTTTTTTTATTTTTAAATCCTATTACAAAGATTCTTTCACGATGCTGTGGAATACCATAATCTTTTGAATTCATTACTTGGTAAAAATACTTATATCCAAGTTCATCAAAAGTTGCTTTTATTGTTTCAAATGTATTTCCACTATCATGATTGATTAAACCTTTTACATTTTCAAAAATGAAAACATTAGGTTGTGTTTCTTTTACTATTCTTGCAAATTCATAAAAAAGTGTACCTCTTGTGTCTTCAAAACCTCTACGTTTACCAACCATTGAAAACGATTGACAAGGACTTCCTCCAACAAGTAAATCTATTTTACCTTTAAATTTTTTTCCATTAAGTTCTGTTACATCATTAAACCAGTTTTCTTCTGCAATATCATAATTTGCAAAATAACTTTGTTTTACGTGTTTATCAATATCACAAGCAAACTGAATTTCTGTTTTTAAATTCAGTCTCTTAAATGCGTATTCGATAGCACCAATACCTGAGAAAAGTGTACCTAATCTAATAGTACAATTTGGATTTGAAAATTCTTTTTCTCTCCAATCTTTGTCAAATTTTAAAGTTTGTTGTGAAATTTGTTCTTGAACTAAATTTACAACATCATTTAATTCTGGGTAACTTTTTAATTCTGATAAAATCGTAGATTGATAGTGAATTTTTGAAAGAATTTCTTTTTTAATTTGAAGACATTCTGCTAAACTCTCGATTAATTCGGGATTTAATTTTCTTTCGTTTTTTTCTATTTTTGAAAGAGTAGATGTGTCAATTTTTATATGAGATGCTACTTTTCTTAAAGGCAATCCTAACTCGCTTCTTCTTTCTCTTAAATATGTTCCAATAGATTGCTCCATGATTTTTGAATATTTTGTCCAAAAATATGGAATTTTATTTATTCAAACAATTTTTAAAGTCAAAACATTATTTGTTTTATTTTCGAACAATAATTGTTTAATAAATATGCATTTTGCTTAAAATGCAGAAATTACATGTTTACATTTTAGAAGTAATGAGTTTAGAATAAGTTAGATTAGTTTGTTAAGAAATGTTTTTTACCAATTGTTCGGAAAGTGTTCGGAAGAATTAAAATAAAAACCCTCAATACATTGTGTATTAAGGGTTTTTGTACCTGAGGTGGGAATCGAACCCACACTCCTAAGAACACGAGTTTGAGTCGTGCGCGTCTACCAATTCCGCCACTCAGGCTTTTTGCTTGAAATTGTGATGCAAATGTAAACACAAAATTATTTAAAACAAATAAAATATTAAAAAAAATGCGGTATCATTAAAATTATTTCTAAATTTGCACCCACAATATAACTAACAATAATAACTACTAAATTAAGCAACAATGAGTTACTTTGAACCTGAAGCAAAAGTATTTGCATGTTCGCAAAGTACTGTATTAGCAGAAAAAATTGCAAAACATTACGGTGTAGCATTAGGGCGCGTAACATTTTCGCATTACAGTGATGGAGAATTTCAACCGTCGTTTGAAGAGTCTATCCGTGGATTACGTGTGTTTTTAGTATGTTCTACTTTTCCAAGCGCCGATAATTTAATGGAATTGCTATTAATGTGCGATGCTGCAAAACGGGCATCTGCTCGTCACATTACCGCTGTAATTCCTTATTTCGGTTGGGCGCGTCAAGATCGTAAAGACAAACCACGTGTGCCGATAGGTGCAAAATTAGTTGCTAAAATGTTAGAAACCGCTGGTGCAACTCGTGTAATGACCATGGATTTACATGCAGACCAAATTCAAGGATTCTTTGAAAAACCGGTAGATCACTTGTATGCATCAACTATTTTCTTGCCTTATGTACAATCATTAGGTTTAGAGAATTTAACCATTGCATCGCCAGATATGGGTGGATCTAAACGTGCTTATGCGTATGCTAAATATTTAGAAAGCGAAGTGGTTGTATGTTATAAACAGCGTAAAAAAGCTAATGTTATCGACACTATGGAGCTGATTGGTGACGTAAACGGCAGAAACGTTATTTTGGTAGATGATATGATTGATACCGGAGGAACATTAGCAAAAGCTGCTGATGTTATGATGGAACGTGGAGCCTTAAGCGTACGTGCAATTTGTACACATGCCATTTTATCGGGCAATGCGGTAGAGAAAATAGAAAACTCATCGTTAACAGAATTAATCGTAACCGATTCTATTCCGTTGAAAAAAGATAGCAGCAAAATACGAGTGTTAAGCTGTGCCGAATTATTTGCAGATGTAATGCACATGGTACAAAACAACACATCGATCAGTGATAAATTTATCATGTAATTTTTTATTAATTTTTATATATTTAAAATGAAATCAATTTCAATTAAAGGACAAGAAAGAGAAAGCGTGGGTAAAGTAGCTACTAAAACCGCACGTAATGCTGGATTGGTTCCTTGCGTAGTTTACGGAGGAGAACAACCAGTACATTTTACAGCTGAAGAAAAAGCATTCAAAAGCTTAGTGTATACTCCAAACGTACACACTGTTGCAATTGATTTAGGTGCTAAAAAAGTTGACGCTATTTTGCAAGACATTCAGTTTGATCCGGTATCAGACAAAATTTTACACATCGATTTCTACCAGTTACACGCTGACAAAGAAATTACTATGGATGTTCCTGTAAAAGTTGTAGGAAATAGTAAAGGTGTTATGGCAGGTGGTGTTTTACGTTTAAACCAACGTAAATTAAAAGTACGTGCTTTACCAGCAAACTTACCTGATTTCGTAGAAGCTGATATTACAGATTTAGAAATGGGTAACAAATTATACATTACTAAGTTGCCAACAAACAACTTTAAATTGTTACAACCAGACAATACAGTAATTGCACAAGTACGTATCTCTCGTGCTGCAATGAAAGCTGCTCAAGAAGCTGCAAAAGCAGAAAAAGGTGGTAAAAAGAAAAAATAATCAGATTATTTTTATACCAAAAGCCTTCGATTTTTTTCGAAGGCTTTTTTTATGATTTATTTTTATTTGGGAAAATCCCTGCGGGTCGGGCTTTACGTTACAATCTTTTTGTTCGTTCCTTACAAAAAGGATTTTCACTGTAATCCCTTTTGCAAACAAAAAAGCCATCCTCGGTTAAGAATGACTTTTTAATGTATCTAATAAATTTACGTTTTAAGGTTTTAATCCGTCATTGGCTTCGATATAACTCTTGAAGGTAGAAAGATCTTTTAAAGAGTTTGCATCCTGAAATTGAACTTCGCAACAATGCATTCCGCTAATAAATATTTTTTCTCCATCAGGAAACTCATAAATAGTTCCGCCTTTACCAGAGATTATGTGATGGCTTACAAACCAAAATTTTATTTGTTGGTTGTTATTTAATGTTATAATTCCGTACTCAACGCCATCGTTACTAATGTTAGATGCTACCAATTTACTTTTGGCTTTCAATTTTGTGAAATCAAAAACTTCTTTTGATAATTTTTCTTCTAAAAATTTTTCAGATTCCGAAGTGCAAGATATGCACAATATCATCAAGCCAAAAAATATAGAATTTCTTAACTTCATTTACTCAATTTCAGAAACGCGGATCGTATTAACCATACCTTTTTCGTTCAGAGGCATAGATGCTAAATTAATCGTATAATCACCTGCAGCTACATAATTATTGTCTTTTGCCATTTGGTTAATGTCTTCAATGGTAACATCGGTGCTTTCGTATTTATCGTACCAAAAAGCGGTAACACCCCAAAGTAAACTTAACTGCGTAAGCATGTTTTTGTTTGATGTGTATGCTAAAATATGCGCATTTGGTCGCCATGCCGAGATTTGGAACGCGGTGTATCCTGAATTGGTCAATGTATTAATAACTTTTGCTTCGATATCGTTTGCCATAATGGCTGCGTGGTAACAAATAGATTTAGTAATAAAACGCTTGGTTTTAATTTTAGGATCATTAACAGGCAATTTAATCAATTCAGAATTTTCTACACTATTAATAATCTGTGTCATTTTTTCGATAACTTGAACCGGATAATTACCAACCGATGTTTCGCCAGAAAGCATTACCGCATCAGCACCATCCATTACAGAGTTTGCAACGTCGTTCACTTCGGCACGAGTAGGTGTTAAGCTGGTAATCATGGTTTCCATCATTTGTGTAGCAATAATTACCGGAATACGAGCGTATTTTGCTTTGTGAACCAATTGTTTTTGAATCAACGGAACTTCCTGTGCCGGGATTTCAACGCCCAAATCGCCACGTGCAACCATTAAACCATCGCAATGCGATACAATTTTATTGATGTTTGCAACCGCTTCCGGTTTTTCAATTTTAGCAATAATCGGAATTTTATGATCAGAATGTTCTTCAATCAATAAACGTAAATCTTCTAAATCGTCTTCGGTTCTAACAAAAGAAAGAGCAATCCAATCCACGCTTAATTTAATCGCGAAAAGAGCATCCTTAATATCCTTCTCGGTTAAAGCAGGTAACGAAACTTTTGTGTTAGGTAAGTTTACTCCTTTTTTAGATCGCAACGGACCACCTTGTACAACAACGGCTCTAACTTCATGAATTCCGTCTGTATCTAACACCGTAAAAATAAGTTTACCGTCGTCTAACAAAATACTTTCACCTGGATTTACATCTTGAGGGAAACTTTTGTAAGTCATGTACACTTTTTCGGCTGTGCCTAAAAATTCTTCTTTGGTAGAAAAAGTAATAATATCGCCTTTTTTAAGAACTACTTCGTCTTTCATTACACCTACGCGTAATTTTGGACCTTGTAAATCGGCTAATATAGAAGTGTTGTAGTTAAATTCGTCGTTCAACTCGCGAATGATTTTAACCTTGTCTTCAATGTCAAAATAATCTGCGTGAGAAAAGTTAATTCTAAAAACATTTACACCAGATTCAATCATTTGTTTAATTATCTCTTTGGTGCTGCAAGCCGGACCTAAGG
>CAMLFV010000167.1 GCA_946479395.1 uncultured Flavobacterium sp.
ATTCATTATTCGTTCAAAAGAAAATCGAAAATTTGAGGAATTAGAATCTTTTCTTTATGTGGATAGAACGGATAAAGTGAACCACTCGCAGCGGATGAAAGTGAGCATAGTAAAGCAAGTGCTCAAAATCGATTCATCTGAGTATAAATTTAATAATTATTTTTTAATTTTTTGCGCATAGATTCCCCTTTAATATCTATCCTATGTGCAGTGTGTACAAGGCGATCCAAAATAGCATCTGCTATAGTTTGTTCCCCAATAATATCATGCCATGCTTCAACCGGTAATTGCGAGGCTATGATAGTACTGTGTTTACCATGCCTGTCTTCTATAATTTCCATAAAAGAGTTCCTGTTGATCGTGTCCAAAGCTTTAAGCCCAAAGTCATCTAAGATCAGCAGATCTTGTTTTTCCAGTTTATTGATTTGTTTTAAATAGGAACCATCTGCTTTTGATGTTTTTAGCATTGTAAACAGTTTATTGGTGTTAAAATACATCACTTAGTACCCCAATGAGCAAGCTTGATGACCAATTGCAGACGCCATATAACTTTTCCCTGCACCGGTACTCCCAGTAATAAGTATATTTTGTTTTTGGGCTATAAAATTGCAACTGGAGAAGCGTTGTATTTGATTTTTATCTAAAAACCTTGAGGCATCATAATCGATAGCTTCCATTACGGCGCTGTACCTAAAATGTGCTGCTTGCGTTAATCGTTCTATCTTTCGATTTTGCCGGTCATCCCATTCACTCTGAAGAAGGTATGCAATTAGCTCATCATTGGTGTAGAGGTTTGTGTTCTGTGGTGATAAACTCCCCTCAAAAGCTCTGTACATTCCGTATAACCTTAGCTGTTTCATGTGTTCTAATGTCTGTGTATTCATTGTTTATTTAAGTTTTAATTTATTTATAATAATTACTGCCTCTTATATTGCCGTGGCGGGGTATATCGGGTTGTTCTTCAAACTCTTCATCTAAAGTATCCCATCCGTTTTTAAGAATGCGTTCTATAATATTTTAATTATGGGCTCCGTATTCCAATGCACGTTTACAGGCATTTTCCAATCGTATATTGCCTACTTTTTTGGCAAGGTGCAAGATACCCAAGCAGGATTTAAAAGATTGCTCGGGATGTTGTTTTTTATCTAGTATTTTAATGATTAATACTCTGCAGTAATCTCCTATCTGGTCGGCCCAGGCAATAAATTTTTCACTACTCCATTCACTGACAAAACGGTGATGGGACGGCATGTGTTCCTTTACGGAGGTGTAGCCATATTTTTGTTTTGACCTTGTATGTACTGCCAGTACTTCTTGCTGATGGTAAACTTCCACAACGTTATCAGAATAAATAATCTTAACTTGTTTTCCTATATTTTGATAGGGTACGCGTAATAGTGTTTGTCTTTTCCGAAGTAAATATGACTGTTTTTATGAACCGTTGCATTGGCAGAACGTTTGATTTCATAGCGTTTTGATGGGAGTGCTTTGAGTTGGTGTTTTTCAACCTCTTCAAACAAAGAATAGCGTGAGTACTCACGTCCCCTAAAAGACATGTTGTTATGTAATTTAAGCTGTTCTAATATGGCTTTGTTGAGTTCAGATTTACTATGGAAGGTCTCATTGCGCAACGGAGCAAATATGCGGGTATATATAATGCGCACAGCATTTTCAACAATAGCCTTGTCTCTGGGCTTATAGGCCCGGGTGGGTAATACTACTGTTTCATAGTAGCTGGCAAAGTCAGCAAAATCTTCGTTTACTTTAGGCTCGTACCGGCTGCTTTTGGTTACGGCTGCTCTTAAATTATCAGGAACCAAAGCCTGCGGCACGCCTCCATAAAACCAAAGTGCATTTTCAACACAAGCCATAAAATCTTCTTTCTTTTGGCTTTCACAGACTTCTACATACGTATATTGGCTGCTGCCCAAAACACAGATAAAAACTTCCAAGTCTTGTATTTCTCCTGTATAAGGATCTACAATAGAGAGCTTTTTGCCGGTAAAATCAATGAACAGTTTGTCACCAGCTTTATGGGTAAAGTGCAGCACCGCATATAACTCTTTCATCCATTCCCGATACCAATATCTAAACTGGGTAATTTTTTAACCATCGGGATGTGTGGTGTAATATTCCTGCCAAAGCAGTTCTTTGGTAACTCCGATTTTACGAAGCTCTTTATCAAAATAAGGAAAGTACTTTTCTAAAGTTAATAACTGGGGACTTTTGTTCTTATGATCGGATTTAAATAAGTTATTAAGTTCCTCGAGTGTCATAGCCTACACTTCGTAGCTGGTAAGGTTGTAACGTTTAAAAAAAGCAATATACTTGCTGACGGTGTTGCGCGAAAGTCCTATAATCAGACTTATTTTTCGCTTGCTTACACCTTCGCTGTAGAGCTTAAAAATCTGTTTTATTTTTCGCATATCTATTTGTGTATTTGCCATGATCTTTTTAGTAAAAAAGATCGGAAAATCTTTACAGATAGAATCAATTTTTAGTGGTTCACCTTCACCCGTTGCAGGTGGTTCACTTTTAGCCGTTGCGCTATGCTCACTTTAATCCGCTGAAGGTGGTATACTATAGCCGTTTTTTGCATATTACCGAGAAACTTGTGCAAGAAAGTTTAAGGCTTCTTAAGCACAGTAAATATTCAATCACACAGATAGCGTACGAACTTGATTTTAGCGATGAGGCAAATTTTTCTAATTTCATAAAGAAAAACGTGGGACAAACACCACGTGAATTACGTGCTAGAAATGGTGTGTTAAGAAACAGGCAAGATTAAAGCCAAATCCCTATTTAGTAAAAAGGTTAAGTACTGCAGTCCATACAGTCCTTAACCTTTTTTAAATTTTTTTTGTGCCGAGGGCTACTGGTCATCGGTAGGCTCTTGCTGCTTTTTCATTTGTTCAGCAATCATCGTATCAGGCATAATATGGCTCATCAGTACCTGCATTTTGTTTTTAAATCCCGATACTACCTTATCTTTACCTGACATCAGTGCCTTATAACCGTCTTTTGCAACATCTGCAGGATCTGCCATTTTTTCTTTATCTTGTACCGCTTTGCTGTCAAGCATATCCGCCTTGTTAAAAAAATCCGTATCGGTAACACCCGGTAGCAGGGCGGTAACAGTGATCTCAGTATCTTTAACCTCTGAGCGGATGGATTCGGTAAACGACAGTACAAAAGCCTTGGTACCGTGATAAACAGCCTGCCATGGTCCCGGAGCCGTACTGGCAATTGATGCAAGATTTAATATTTTACCTTCATTTCTAGCAATCATTTCCCTGATAAAATGTTTGGTCAGTATTATTGTTGATGAAATATTTAAATCAACAATATCCAGTTCGCGGTCAATTTCGTTATCCTTGAATAGCCCGTAAACTCCCTGCCCCGCATTGTTTACCAGCACATTAATTTCAATCCCTCTTTGCTTAATTTCATCACAAAGCTCAAATGCATCCTGCCTGTTGAAAAGATCTTTTGAAATTGTTACTACCTCCACGCCGTAATCGCTCAGGTTCTGCGAAGTAGTTTCGAGCTCTTCATTGCTTCGCGCTACAATTACTAGATTGAAGTTGTCCTTTGGAAAAAAGTTTTGCCAGTTCGTAGCCTATTCCGCTGGTTGCACCGGTAAAAGCGCATAATTCTTCTTTTCCATAATAAGTTATAATTAATGTTGTTTCAGCAATTTTTATTTGTAGCCTTATTAAACAGGTGCTTTAATTCTGCTCGAGCTCTTGAGATCTATACTTTAGAATAGTCGTTGTAAGATACATCATGTAAACATTATATGTTTTATAAACGATAGATGTAAAAACACACTCATTTAACCTACCAAAGCAATGAGTGTGTAAAATTCTGTTCTTCAAAACTGAAATTGTACATCCAATAGTTGTGCCGCGATTAAATAAAAAACTAATATTCGTTAAAGCCATTGCTATACTATTTCTGTATAAATTTTATTATAAAGTAAAAGTGTTTAAAAGTTCTACATTCTGTGAAAAATTTCACAAGGCACAAGTATGGGTCTATCAAATTACAATTTCCTTTGTAAGCCAACCCTAAGAGTTTATTTCCAGAATGGTTCTAAGTTATGTTTTGTTAAGTTGTAGTCTATAATCTTTTAGAAATTACTGCTTGGTTTGCAATTTGCTGTTTTCTTTGCTAATAGATATGGTAACATGGTAAAAAAAACTTTTTTTAAATCGGCATTCTCAATCCTTAAAGAAACCGTTAATACCTTTATGGAAAATAAAGGTTTAAAGCTCAGTGCTTCACTTGCATATTACACGTTGTTTTCAATGGCGCCACTACTACTTTTAGTAATCTCATTGGCTGGAGCTTTTTTTGGAAGGGAAGCGATCGAAGGAAGTGTTTTCGCAGAATTAAACGGACTCATAGGGAATGAAGCTGCAGCACAGATACAGCAAATCATCAAAAATATGGAACTTTCGGGTAGTACCACTTTATCTCTGGTGATTGGTGCTGTGAGTTTGATAATAGGTGCTACTACTGTTTTCGGAGACATTCAGGATTCTGTAAATAAAATATGGAGCGTAAAAGCAAAACCAGAGAAAGGATGGCTTAAATTGGTTAAAGACCGCCTTTTGTCGGGGTCCATAATAATAGGTTTGGGATTTTTACTTATTGTTGCATTGATAGTAAACGGAGCAGTTTCGGCATTGGATTACATGTTAAAGGGCTGGTTGCCCGATTTTTCGGTTATACTTTTAACCGTACTGAGTATATTGATAAACCTCATAATACTTTCACTTTTATTTGGTGTTATTTATAAGATTCTTCCCGATGCAAAAATCAAGTGGCGCGATGTTAGGGCAGGTGCACTCTTTACGTCGGCACTTTTTATGTTGGGAAGATATGCGATCGGAATCTATATTGATAAAGCCGATGTAGGATCACCTTATGGTGCGGCAGGTTCGCTTATCATCATACTAATCTGGGTATATTATTCTGCGGTAATCTTGTATATAAGTGCATCATTTACAAAAGTATATGCTGCTGCCAAAGGTGAAAACATCAAGCCGTCTGATCACGCGGTGTATGTGGAAGAAAAAGAAGTGGAAAGCGATAATGAATCAGTATTGAAAGATGTTCATCCGCAGTAAAAATTTAAAAAAATCAAGATACAAATACGATATGGTTCAGTAATACACGTTTAAATCTGCCAGTCATTATTATGGTCGGTTAGTAGATTGCGTAATGTTAAAGGTAAGTGTTCTGCAAGTACTGATGCCGGCGTTACCTCGTACTGTTCAGCCAATTCATCTCCTGCTTTTCCGTGTACAAAGCAACCCATAACAGCCGCGTTAAAGGCAGAGTATCCTCTAGCTAAAAAAGCGCTGATACATCCTGTAAGTACATCTCCCATTCCTCCCTGCGCCATTGCGGGATTTCCTGTTGAATTGATAAAAACCTTACCTTCCTCGTTAATAATGTAGGTATACTGGTTTTTAAGTACAATAATGCATTGCAGTTCTTTAGCCTGTATTCTGGCTGTCTGTATACGGCTGTACCAGCTTGTATGGATACCAAATAGACGGTCAAATTCCTTTACATGAGGTGTTAATATTAAGGGGTTTGAAATATACTTTTTCAG
>CAMLFV010000168.1 GCA_946479395.1 uncultured Flavobacterium sp.
AGTGGAACTTCGGAAAGAGAATTAACCTCTTTATTAAAAGATATTTTTCCGAACGAAACAATCAAAAACAGATCGCAGTTAAATGAAGGTTTATATAAAATGCTAAAAACCGAAAGTCTAGCAATTTATCTTATCTTCACTTTAATTATTATTGTTACGTTGTTTTGCTTAACCGGTGCTTTAATAATGATTATTTTAGAAAAGAAAGCACATATAAAAACGTTATACGATGTTGGTTTTTCGCAAAAAAACCTAAAACGCATTTTTCTTTATCAAGGTTTGATTCTTTCTGTTGGCGGCGTTATTATTGGATTGATTTTAGGTATTACCATTACTTTATTACAACAACACCTTGGTTTTGTAAAAATAGCCGATGATTTTCCTTACCCCATTGTTTTCAGTTGGAAAAACGGTGCATTAGTTACTATAACCATCTTAATTTTAAGCATTATTGCATCTTATATTGCTGCAAGTAGAATAAAAATTTTGATGAATGAATAATTTTTGTATTTTTATAACTTTATTTTAATAATTAACCCACTAATGTAATAAAATGAAAAAGATCTTATTCTTTATCGCGATAGCATTATTCTCAACAATTGGTTTTACTTCATGTTCAGAAGACGATGCAGTTATGGAAATACCAACGCCTAACCCAAATCCAAACGTTGGACAACAGTTAGTTGTTACATCAAATGCCACATACATAAAAGATAAAAATATGTATTTTAGTGAGTTGAGCAAACCAGTTAAATTTACTACAACAAGTGGTTCTAATACGATTGCCGATGTAATATATTATGTTGATGGTGTTAAAATTAATGGCAATACTTATACACATACAACAATTGCAACTTTAAAAGTACAAGCTAGACGCGCAGGTTTTGTTGATAGTGAAATAATTACTTTACAATTTGCACAAAAACCATATTAATAGTAATATTAAAAGATAAACTAAAAACCATCTCATTTGCGAGATGGTTTTTTTGTGTGTAATTTTAGTCGATTTTAAAACCAAAATATGTACGCTACTATAAGCCAAGAACAAACAGGTATTCTTAAAAAATTATCCAGAAAAAATAATATATTAAGTTACAGTAGAATTATGCTGCTTTTGTCAGCAATTTATTTTCTGTATTTAATGATGTATGAAAAGAATCATTTGTACGGATTTGTTGCGTTAGCGCTCATTATTGTCTTTGTAATTGTTGTAAACATTTATTTAAAAGTACAGTCAAAAATTGCGTATCATAAAACGTTGAAGCAGATAAATACCGATGAAATTTCTTTTTTAGAAGGCAATCATCAGTTTAATAACGGTGTTGAATATCAAAATCCGCAACATGCTTTTTCGTACGATTTAGATTTGTTTGGATCTAATTCAATCTTTCAGTTTACCAATCGTACCGGAACTTTTTTGGGAAAAGATGCGTTAGCAAAAAGTTTACAGGAAATTCCTAATGAAGCATCAATCCTAAAAAAGCAGGAAGCTGTAAAAGAACTTTCAGAAAAATTAAATTTTCGTCAGCATTTTCAAACCTTATCATTGTTGGCAGGAACTACCGAAAAAGAAGATCTTGCAATAAAAAATTGGACGGAAACTATTTCTGAGAAACCAAAAGCTTTTATGCAGTTTTTTGCTATTTTAATTCCTTTGCTTTTGTTGGTGTCAATCGCTGGATCGGTGTTCAACTGGCATCCTGTGTTTTCAAAATTAACGGTGTTTTTCTTTACGCTTAATTTATTGTTGATAGGATATTTTAGTCAGCATATTTTAAAAGAAATTGGTAAAAGTGATCGAATTGCCAACAGTTTACAGCAATATTCAAAAATGCTTCACGCGTTTGAAACCGAAAAATTTCAATCGGTTTATTTAAACGATCTTCAATCTAAACTGCAATCAAACCAAAAAACGGCTTATCAAATCGTTACCAATCTGGCAAATTGTTTTGAAAAGCTAAATACCATTGCCAATCTATTCGTGTTTATTGCGTTAAACGGAACTTTTCAGTATCACTTTTGGGTTTATAAAAAATTGTTGAAATGGAAAGAGAATCATCAGCAAGATTTATGGCAATTCATGCAAATTATTGGTGAAGTAGAGGCATTGAATAGTTTGGCGAATTTTGCTTACAACAATCCGGAATATCAGTATCCAACAATTACATCGAACCAAATTATGATGGAAGATTTAGGACATCCGCTGATTTCAAAAGATAAACGAGTTAGAAATACCATTGATTTCAGCGAGAAGCGATTTGTGATTTTAACGGGAAGCAACATGAGTGGTAAAAGTACTTTTCTGCGAACCGTTGGTATTAATTTGGTGTTGAGTTACGCTGGTGCACCGATCGATGCCAAACAAGCAATTATTTATCCGCTACCGCTGTGGGTTTCTATGAGATTGACAGATTCATTATCAGACAGTGAATCGTTCTTTTTTGCCGAAGTTAAACGGCTAAAGCAAATTGTTACCGAAGCTAAAAAACAACCGATTTTTGTGCTGTTAGATGAGATTTTAAAAGGAACAAATTCTGACGATAAAAAAACGGGAACGGTTGCTGTGATTGAAAAACTACACAATTTGAATGTCACCGGAATGATTGCTACACACGATTTAGAAGTTTGTAAAACTACCGATAATCATTTGCAAACTATGGAAAATAAGTGTTTTGAGGTTGAAATTATCAATAACGAACTTCATTTTGATTACAAGTTGAAAAACGGAATCTGTCAGAATAAAAATGCTACTTTCATTATGAAAAAAATGGAAATTATTTAAAGTAATAGCCAAATGAAAATCACTAAAATTTCAAAAGATACGCTGATTCCAACAATTTGGGATGGAGGCGAAACATTTGAATATTACATTTATCCGGAAAAGACATTGTATGCAAACCGCAATTTTTTGTTTCGGATAAGCGCAGCAACCATTAGCAAAGTTCCATCTACCTTTACAAAGTTCGAAAATTATCAACGATTTTTAGTAATGTTAGATAATGATCTGAATATAAACATTAATGGAAAAGATGAACAATACACACCAAATGATATTTTTAAATTCGATTCTAACAATGATATTATTTCTTACACAAAAGGAAACGATTTTAATTTAATGGTAAGTAAAAATTTAGAGGAAGCAGATATATTCTTTTTAAATGATACTGTTCAGTTAAATCAATCGTTTATTTTTCTTTTCGCAATTAATAATACTTTGGTTCATTTAAACAATGAAAAATTCAATTTAAAAACATCAGATCTTTTACTGATCGAAAATACCAATCGAATTTATGTATGGTTGAAACCTGAACATACTATTTTGATAGGAGGTTTAATAGTTTAACTGTTCCCTCATTTTATTTTTGTTGTTTTCTTACAAATTTATCGTAGTTTATATATTTCAAAAATCTTTGAAATAAAATTACTTCTTTAAATTATTTTACGAAAATACCCTTTGCATATCCTATGTTTTTACCATCTGTAAGGCTAATAGGTACTCCATTTTTCCAATATGTACCAACAGGATATCCATTTGCATTATATACGTCTCCTGCAACATAAATGTCATTTTCTAAAACAAATATTGACACAGCAGCTGCATCTCTCTGACCATTAGTTAGTGCTATTGGTTTGCCATTTTTCCAGTATTTAGCAATTGATGGTCCTCCATTAGGTATACCTTCTCCACCAGCAATATAAACATCATTTCCAGATACAAATAAAGAATTTGAAAAAGCATCTAATGTACCATCTGTGAGAGAGGTTGCTATACCGTTTTTCCAATATTTTATAACTCTAGCATAACCATTATCTTCGTTTCCAACAATGTGTATGTCATTACCCGATACAAAAATAGATTTTGCAGTAGTTCGTATTGAACCATCACTAAGGTTTATACCGATACCATTTTTCCAATATTTTGCAATATAATTTCCTTTTGTATCACTTTCATACCCTGCAACATAAATGTCGTTGCCAGAAATGAATATAGATTCTGCGTAAGAACTGAACTCATTGCTTGGAAGTTGAACTTCTACACCGTTTTTCCAATAAGTAGCAACTGCAGGTGCACCTTGATATTTGTGTTTCCAGCCTGCAACATATACATCCGTTCCTAATACAAAAATCGATTTTGCGGTTGCGTTGTTTTGCGCAGTAGTAAGTGAAACTCCTATCCCGTTTTTCCAATACTTTGCTATGGTTATTTCATCATTATGTTCTATACCTACTATGTAGACATCGTTTCCTTCGACAAAAATTGAATTAGCAAAGGCATCTTTGTAACCATTGTTAATTGGATAAGCAACACTGTCTTTCCAATAAGTTACTACTTTCATTACTCCGTCAAGACCTCCACTTGTACTGGCTATATATACTGTTGGTGAAGGTATCGGATCACCTTCAGCATTAACAACTTCAAAATCAGTACAAGATACAACGTTTAGACATAATATAGATAATAAGGCAATGCCTGCATTATTTGTTATGGAATTTTTCTTGTAAAATAGAGATGAAAAGTTTGAGAAAATGTTCATAATATTTGGTTTTTAGTTAGTGTTATGATTTGCTTTTTTTTGAGTTAAATAAATACTTTAACAAAAAAACAAAATTATTTGTTAAGTACGATGAATTTACTTGTGTTTTTATCCAATACTTTAAATTTTTTATAGATTTAGAAAATGAAAGAATGTCAGAATTTTTACTATGCGAAATTATGAGTTTTACAAATTTATTGTTTGATTAATACTAACCTGATCTAAAAAAGTTTCATCATGAGAAATTACCAGTAAAGTTCCCTGATAATCATTGATTGCGTTTGTAAGTATTTCTATGTTTTGAATATCCAAATTATTGGTTGGTTCATCTAAAATAATAATATTTGGTGATTCACTTCCTATACTTAAACAGCATAACATTAAACGCATACGTTCGCCTCCACTTAAAGCACTACATGGTTTGTTCCAAGTATTTTGTGGAAATAAAAAACGATTCAGTCTGATTTTTACTTCATGTTCTTCTAAATTCAATGTATTAAACTGTTGCGCTTGTTCATACACTTTTAAATGATTGTTTATCAAAGAATAATCCTGATCAATATAAACCGATGTGCTTTCTTTTCTAAAAATAGTTCCGTGTTGTGGTTCCAATTTTCCTAAAAGAATTTTTATAAACGTGGTTTTTCCAGATCCGTTACTACCTTTAATCGCAATACGCGATCCACTTAAAATCTGCATATTTAAATTGTTTTTCCATATAAAATCGCTGTTTTCATACTTGAAATTTACATTTTCTGCAGTAAAAAGGACTTTCCCTTTATTAAGTGTTGAACTGCTAAAACCAAATTTCATTTGTTCGGTTGTTACTACTGTTAATCGTAAATTTTGCAGTTCCTCTCTAATGTTTCCTGTTTTTTCTGTGTGAACACTTTTTAGCTTCGCTGTACTGTTCTCGGCATTATTTCGCAACGTATTCATCATTATTTTGGCAACACCCGATTTTTCTTGTTTGCCTTTTCCTCTGCTGTCTAATTTTTGCTGACGTTCAATGGTTTCGCGCTCTTTTTCACGAGCTTGCTTCAATGCTTTTTCCTTGCTGTG
>CAMLFV010000169.1 GCA_946479395.1 uncultured Flavobacterium sp.
GTTTTGAAGTTTTTCTAACAATTCTTCTGTTTCAAACAAAAAATCGGTGTTTTCAATCAGAATAAAAAAGTCGATATTTTTCCATTCGGGTATCAGATAATGCGTTGCGGCAAACAAATCTTCGTTATTTTTAAACAAAGAATAACCTTCGTCGGTATCATTTTCTGTATAATTCGATTTGTTTTCGAACAACCGCCAGATTAAATGATTTTTATGATCTTGATAAATAAAACTCCGAAAAAAAGCAGTAACATTTTCTGTCAGCGATATTTCAGGAAGCACTTTTTTAAACTGCACGCCTAAATATCTGTTTAAAGAATACGCCATTTTGTAATCGGGCATGTTAGATTTTATGGCAATTAGAACAATATCGTCCTTATCGTCATCAATAAAATCCAGTTTGTGTAAAACTTCGTTTGTATTTTTTTTCTGCGGCGTCATTCTTTAACAAAAATACAAAATTTAAATGCTATTATTGATTGAAACGCAATATTTAATCATTTTTTAATGATGCTGTATTTGATTTTGCAATGCAAAGTAGGCGCGATGTGCTGCTTTTTCTTCGGCTTTTTTCTTGCTTGTGGCGCGTGCGCGTGCAATAACCACTTCGTTAAAATACAGTTTTATGTAGAAATGTTTTATGTTGTCTTTCCCGTTATCGTCGCAGTTTTCAAACTTAAAAGTGCATTTATTTTTCTGGCAATATTCAATAAAAAGACTTTTGTAGCTTGATATTTTATTCTCCAGATGCTCTAAATCTTTAAAGTCGATTAAGATGTTTTTGTAGATGAATTTTTCGCAGGCAGTAAACCCGGTATCAACATAAATGGCGCCGATTAAGGCTTCTAATAAATTGCCGTTGATGTTATCGCCAAAGTTGTGAATATTGGCTTTTGTTCGAACCAAATCAATTAAATGCAGTTTTTTTCCAATGCTGTTTAGATAGGATCTGTTAACGATTTTCGATCGCATCTGGGTTAAATAACCTTCGTCTCCTTTCGGAGCATTTTTATACAAAAATGCAGCAATGACCGAACCTAAAATAGCATCGCCCAAAAATTCCAAACGCTCGTAATTTAATGGTTCGCCTGTTATACCAATTTTATTAAGCGAACGATGTGTAAAAGCAGTTTCAAAAAGCAACGGATTTTTTGGCTTGTATTCGATTATTTTCGAAATTTCTGAACAAAAAATCCCGCTATCATTAATAGGGGATTTTTTTGTCAGTATTTTTTTAAGCCAATTCATGCTTAATTAGTTTTCTAATTTTTTAACCAAAACACAAGCATTGTGTCCACCAAAACCAAACGTATTACTCATTAAAACTTTAACATCGCGTTTTTGTGCTTTGTTAAATGTAAAGTTTAGTTTAGGGTCGATGTTTTCATCATCGGTAAAATGGTTAATTGTTGGTGGAACGATTCCATGCTGAATTGCCAAAATACAAGAAATAGCTTCTATAGCACCTGTTGCGCCAAGTAAATGCCCAGTCATAGATTTTGTTGAATTCAAGTTCATTGTATAAGCGTGTTCACCAAAAACCTCTAAAATTGCTTTAGATTCTGCGATATCACCAAGCGGAGTTGATGTTCCATGCATGTTTACACCATCAACATCGGTTGGTTTTAAACCTGCATCGCGCAAACAGTTTAACATTACGTTTTTAGCACCTAAACCTTCTGGGTGTGGAGCCGTAATGTGGTGTGCATCTGCACTCATACCACCACCGCCGATTTCACAATAGATTTTTGCGCCACGAGCAATCGCGTGTTCGTATTCTTCTAAAACCAAAGCACCGGCACCTTCACCTAAAACAAAACCATCACGGTCTTTATCCATTGGTCTTGATGCTGTTTTTGGATCGTCGTTTCTTGTTGATAATGCGTGCATAGCGTTAAATCCGCCAATACCAGCAATAGTAACCGCAGCTTCAGATCCACCTGTAACAATAACATCAGCCATACCTAAACGAATGTAGTTAAAAGCATCGATAATTGCATTGGTAGATGATGCACAAGCAGAAACCGTTGTGAAGTTTGGCCCGCGCAGGTTGTATTTCATAGAAATTAATCCACCGGCAATATCGGCAATCATTTTAGGAATAAAGAACGGATTGAATTTTGGTACACCGTTTCCTTGGTTAAAATTGGTAACCTCGTCTTGGAAAGTCTGTAAACCACCAATTCCCGAACCCCAAATTACACCTGCACGATCGGCATTCAATTTATCGAAATCAAAATTTGCATCTTCCATAGCTTCGGTTGCAGTAACCATAGCATATTGGGTATAGCGATCCATTTTTCTTGCTTCTTTCCTGTCGATAAAATCTTCAACATTAAAATCTTTAACCTCACAAGCAAATTGAGTTTTAAAGTTTGAAGCGTCAAAATAGGTAATTGGCGCTGCGCCGCTTACTCCGTTAATAAGTCCGTTCCAGTAAGCTGCAACGTTATTTCCAATAGGAGTTAGGGCACCTAAACCAGTAACAACAACTCGCTTTAAATTCATATAAGTACATTTTAATTAAAAAAATAAAAACCCAAGTTTCAATAAAAGCGAAACATTGGGTTGCTATAATTTTACAGATTTAGATCTAATTTAATTTAATCTTAAACTTTGAAAAGAAAATAATAACACCCGTGCAATAATAAATTTACTGCACAGGCTTATTAGTTATTATTTTTTAGCCTCTTCGATGTAAGAGATAGCTTGACCAACAGTAGCAATGTTTTCAGCTTGATCGTCTGGGATTTGAATATCAAATTCTTTTTCAAATTCCATGATTAGCTCAACAGTGTCTAATGAATCAGCTCCTAAATCATTTGTGAAGCTTGCTTCTGTTACAACTTCGTTTTCGTCAACTCCTAATTTGTCAACGATAATTGCTTTTACTCTTGATGCAATGTCTGACATAACCTTTTCTATTTTTTAAGTTTAATTGTTGTGGCAAAAATATAAAACTTTAATTTAAAACCACACTTTTAATTGTTTTTGTAACTGCGAAGTTAAAAAAATAATTTTTAAATGGATATTTTTTTCGATTTTTGTGCTGGTTAAATTAATTATTTAATCTTTAATATCCAATAAAAAGTATCGTAATTATATGAAAAACATTGTTTTATTAGCTTCGGGATCGGGAAGTAACGCAGAAAATATCATAACCTATTTTAGAGGAAAAAAGATTTCACACAACTTTCATATCATTACCAATAAAAAAGATGCTTTTGTTTTAGAACGAGCTAAAAAAATGAATGTTTCTGCCGAAGTAATCACAAAAAAGCAGAACGATGAAGGAGTTTTGTTTGATAGAATTAACGAATTAAAACCCGATTTAATTGTTTTAGCCGGATATTTATTGTTGTTCCCTGCTGAAATTGTGGCTTTGTATCCTAATAAAATAGTGAATATTCACCCAGCGCTTTTACCAAAATTCGGAGGAAAAGGTATGTACGGAAGTTTTGTACACGAAGCTGTTGTTGCCAACAAAGAAACCGAAACCGGTATAACCATTCATTTTGTAAGCGAACATTACGATGAAGGTGCAGTGATTTTTCAGGCTAAAACGCCGGTTACCGAAACAGATACTGCCTTAGAAGTTGCCGCTAAAGTGCACGAATTGGAATATGAGCATTTCCCAAGAGTGATCGAAAAATTATTGAACGATTAAAACGATGTTCCCACACCTATAAGTATTTCGCCAATAAAACCTTCGGCTTCTTCACGGTTTAGTAAACGACGAATACACTTTTCGCTTAACCACAGTTTAATAACATCGGTTAGAATATTGTGTGGATCTTCAAAAATAATATGATCGGCTTTAGTACGCACTTTAGCCGATTTTTTGCTTCCAACTTCGGTTATCTCTAATCTATTAAACAATGGTTTCGAGAATTTATAATGTTTTTCCAGATACAGATTGTTTTTATCGTAACTGCCAATTTCAAACGATAAAGAATCATCAACAGCAAAAATAAGATCGTCTTCAAAAACATAATAATCGTTTATAATGCGTTTGTTTTTTAGATTGATATCGGTGTGATTATAATCGCTGTTATCCCAAAGTCGGGCAAGGGTATCGTTCGGAATATCGAAATAAATGGTATCGTTTTGTAAATATTGTGCGTTTCCTACCAAAAAAACGAATAGTGAAATAAGAGTTAGTAGTGGTTTCATAAAAATATTTTATAACGATGTTTCTGTTTTTACGGTAATATTGGTTGATGTTGCTTTTTGATACAATCGTCTTTCCCTATGAAAAAATTCACGTTGCAAAGCAGTTGTTATTGCCCAAAACTGAACCATTTCAGGAATGTTGTCCGCTGATTCTATAAACGAAACCGTTGTTTGCTTGGTGTTTACTCTTAACCAGGTTTTATCTCCTTTTTTACGAATAGCGATTCTACCCGCAGCAGGATATTTCATTTCGTAAACCTCTCTGTTCACAATAAATTGTTCGGTATTGTAAAAACCAATTTCGATTAATGAATCGTTTGTGTTCTTAAAAATATAGCCGTCTTTCAAAGTGAAATCTTTATGAAACAGCTTGTGTTCAAAAAAATCGTACTCTGCAATAATATCAAAATCAATCCATAATCTCGACATTTTATTTGCATAGTTATAGTCGTAATTATAAACGGTATTTTTATTTTGCGCAAAGATATTTGTAGCAGCCAATAAACTAATTATAAGTAAGTATTTCTTCATAGGATTTTGTCTTTTGATAGGTGTTAACAAAAAAAATGCCAAAATAGAATTGTATTTTTGCAACAAACTAAATTACATGCAGCCCGAAATTCTTTTATATACCGATGGTTCATCGCGCGGAAATCCAGGTCCGGGTGGTTACGGTGTAATACTTCATTTAAATAACACCAAACATTACAAAGAATTATCAAAAGGATATCGCAAAACAACTAACAACCGTATGGAATTGTTGGCTGTGATTGTTGGGTTAGAAGCTTTAACAAGAGATAACTTAACGGTTTTAGTAGTTTCAGATTCCAAATATGTAGTAGATTCGGTTACCAAAGGTTGGGTTTTTGGTTGGGAAAAGAAAGGCTTCGCAGGTAAGAAAAATCCTGATTTATGGTTGCGATTTTTAAAGGTTTATCGGAAACATCAGGTAAAATTTCAATGGATCAAAGGGCACAACAACCACCCAATGAACGAGCGTTGCGATTTCCTGGCGGTTCAAGCATCAAAAGAGCCTAAATTGCTGATAGACGAATGGTACGAAGAAAACGAAAATTAATCTATGTTAACCCGTAGTGCATTATCCAACGAGATTAATTTTTAATTTGTTGATGTTTCTATTAAACACAAATCTATTCAAATATTGAATAGCGGTAAGTGTTGTAATTTTAGTCAAAATTCTTGTTTTATATCCGTGAAAAGTTTTGGCATAATTCCTTCTTATCATAAAATGGTCACACAGTTGAGAGAATAAAGTCTCAATCCTTTTCCTGTATTTTTTAAAGGGATAAAA
>CAMLFV010000170.1 GCA_946479395.1 uncultured Flavobacterium sp.
AACACTTTTGGCACTATTATTAGCCACTGCGCCTATGATTGCACAAGAAAATATTACGTATCAAAAACCATCGAAAGAAATTTTACAACTGGCAGATTACGATCGTGCCCCAACGGTATCAATGAATACCAGTAAAGAATGGATGGTTTTATCGTATAGAAACACTTACAAAAGCCTTGAAGAATTAAATCAAGATGAATTGCGCTTAGGTGGTTTGCGTATAAACCCGATAACGAATATTTCCAGCACGGCATCGTTCATCAACAATATCAAAATTAAAAAAACGAACGATAAAACCGAAACCAACGTTAAAGGTTTGCCTGCAAATGCGTTAATAAGCAACGTAACTTGGGCACCTAACGAAACCAAACTGGCTTTTACAAATACCACAGCAACTGGTAACGAATTGTGGATTTTAGATTTACCGACAGCCACTGCAAAAAAACTGACCGATGCTGTTTTAAATGCCAATTTAGGAAACCCTATTACGTGGTACAAAAACAGCAGTGAATTATTAATTAAGGTGATTCCGGCAAACCGCAAACCGTTAATTGACGCTGCTAAAGCAATACCAACCGGACCAATTGTTTCTACTGCCGAAGAAGGTGTGGTTTCGCAAAACAGAACGTATCAGGATTTATTGAAGAATAAAACCGATGAAGCTAATTTTGAAACCATTGTAACTTCAGAATTATATACGATTGATTTAAACGGAACCAAAAAACTGTTTAAAAAAGCCGATTTATATTCCGGTGAAACTTTTTCGCCTGATGGAAATTACATTTTGCTAACAACCATTCAAAAACCGTTTTCGTATTTGGTACCGTTAAACCGTTTCCCAATGAAAACAATTGCTTATACAGCCGAAGGTAAAGAAGTAAAACTGGTTAACGAAGTTGCTTTAAGCGAAGTTATGCCGAAAGGTTTTATGGCGGTTCGTGAAGGAAAACGCAGCATGAGCTGGAGAAGCGACAAGCCTGCGACTTTGTTTTTTGTGGAAGCTTTAGATGGCGGTGATCCTGCAAAAGCTGTAGAGAAACGCGATGCTTTATACACTTGGGAAGCGCCTTTTACAAACCAACCGGAATTACTTACAAAAACAACGCAACGTTTTGGTGGAATTTCTTGGGGAGATGATGAAACGGCGATTGTTTACGATCAATGGTACGATACCCGAAACATTAAAACTTACTTGTTCAATCCTTCTAAAAAGTCGGAATTAGTAACAATCTGGGATAGAAATTATCAGGACATTTATAGTGATCCGGGCGATTTTCAAACAAAGAAAAATGATTTGGGAAGATACACCTTGCAAAAAGTAAACAACAAACTATATTTAATTGGCGAAGGTCATACCAATGAAGGTCAGTTTCCTTTTATCGATGAATTAGACCTTGCTACTTTAAAAACAAACCGTTTGTATCAATCAAACCTTACAGATCGAATCGAATCGATTTCCGAATTGATCGATATTAAAAAAGGAGAAGTTTTGGTGAATATTCAATCTAAAAATGATTACCCTAATTATTATTTCCGTAACATCAAATCTAAAAAAGATTTAAAGCAGATTACCTTCAACAAAAATCCGTTTGAAAGTATTAAAGATGTGCATAAAGAAGTAATTAAGTACAAACGTAAAGACGGCGTTGAATTATCGGGAACGTTGTATTTGCCGGCTGGTTACGATCGTAAAAATCACAAGCAAAAATTACCTTTGTTAATTTGGGCGTATCCTGCAGAATATAAAGACAAAAATAGTGCGGGACAATCATCTGCAAACCCGAACGAATTTACGTTTCCTTACTACGGATCGTTTGTTTACTGGGCTGCAAAAGGTTACGCGGTTTTAGATGATGCTGCTTTCCCGATTATTGGCGAAGGCACGCAAGAACCTAACGACACATTTATTGAGCAATTGGCAATGAATGCTGAGGCTGCGATTGATGCAGTTGATAAATTAGGATATATTGACAGAACCCGTGTTGGCGTTGGTGGACACTCGTACGGAGCATTTATGACTGCGAATTTATTGGCACACACTAAATTATTTGCTTGTGGAATTGCACGCTCAGGCGCATATAACAGAACGCTTACTCCGTTTGGTTTTCAAAGCGAACAACGTAATTATTGGGAAGTTCCTAATGTTTACAACACCATGTCGCCTTTCATGAATGCCGAAAAAATGAAAACGCCAATGTTGTTGGTTCACGGTGAGGCTGATAACAATCCGGGAACTTTCACATTACAAACAGAACGTTATTTCCAAGCTTTAAAAGGATTAGGAGCTCCGGTTCGTATGGTAATTTTACCAAAAGAAAGCCACAGTTACGTTGCTAAAGAAAACATTTTACACCTACTTTGGGAACAAGAACAGTTTTTAGACAAGTATTTAAAAACGAAAAAGTAATATTGTAAATTATGAATAAACAAAAAATCCGAAGTCTAAATGGCTTCGGATTTTTTTGTTTGATCTATTTTTTATCTCGAATAATTCGGAGCTTCTTTTGTAATGGTAACATTATGCGGATGAGATTCGCCAATACCAGATGCTGTTAACTGAACAAAACGAGCAGTTTCTTGTAACGTAGGGATATCTTTTGCACCGCAATATCCCATTCCGGCACGTAAACCACCAATAAACTGCGTCATTGATTCGTTTAATTCACCTTTGTAAGGAACACGACCTTCAATTCCTTCCGGAACTAATTTCTTAACATCATCTTCCACATCTTGGAAATAACGGTCTTTAGAACCATGTTTCATAGATTCTACTGAACCCATTCCACGGTAAGTTTTAAATTTACGACCTTCGAAAATAATGGTTTCACCCGGAGATTCTTTTGTTCCTGCCAACATAGATCCTAACATAACACAGTCTGCACCTGCCCCTAATGCTTTAGGAATATCACCTGTATAACGCAAACCCCCATCGGCAATAACCGGAACGCCTGTTCCTTTTAAAGCAGCTGCAACTTCCATCACCGCAGAAAACTGAGGAAATCCGACACCTGCCACAACACGAGTTGTACAAATCGATCCTGGACCAATACCTACTTTAACGGCATCGGCACCTGCTTCTGCCAAATACAAAGCAGCTTCTGCAGTAGCTATATTTCCTACTACTACATCAATTTCCGGGAATGCAGCTTTTACTTCTTTCAAAGTATTTACCACTCCTTTTGTATGTCCGTGTGCTGTATCGATAATCAATGCATCAACACCGGCAGCAACCAACGCTTTTGCACGTTCAACCGCATCGGCAGTTACACCTAAAGCCGCAGCTACGCGTAAACGGCCGAATTTATCTTTGTTTGCGTTTGGTTTTAAGGTCAATTTGGTAATATCACGGAAAGTAATTAAGCCTACCAATTTGTAATCGCCGTTAACAACTGGTAATTTTTCTATCTTATTTTCCTGAAGAATTTGTTCTGCATCTGCCAACGTTGTTCCTTCTAATGCAGTAACCAATTTATCAACCGTCATTACTTCTAAAATAGAACGATCGTTCTTTTTCTCGAAACGTAAATCTCTGTTTGTTACAATTCCCTTTAAAATCTGGTTTTCATCAACCACAGGAATTCCGCCAATACCGTTCTCTCTCATCGCCGTCTTCGCATCGCCAACAGTAGCATTTAAAGGCAACGTTACAGGATCAATGATCATTCCCGATTCTGCACGTTTTACTTTACGAACTTCCTGTGCTTGTTGCTCAACAGTCATGTTTTTGTGCAAAACGCCGATTCCGCCTTCACGAGCCATAGCAATTGCCATAGCACTTTCTGTTACGGTATCCATTGCAGCTGAAATTACAGGAACGTTTAAGGTAATGTTTCTTGTGAATTTTGATTGAATACTTACTTCGCGCGGTAATATTTCTGAGTAAGCAGGTATTAAAAGTACGTCGTCATAGGTTAATCCTTGTCCGACAATTTTAGTTGTGTGTGCTTTCATGTTGCAATTGTAGTTGAATTGCATGCGAATTTAATGATTTTTTGCGATATAATAAAATTTTAGTGATAAAAATTAAATATCTTCAACGCTTCGTTATAAGCAGCTTCAAAAGAAGTCATCTGAACGTTGGTCGCAGCTTTATTTGCTGTAAAATAACTCAACATTTTTTCGGTTGGCATATTTCCTGTTAAATCATCTTTTGCCATTGGGCATCCGCCAAATCCTTTAATAGCTCCATCAAAACGGATACAGCCTGCTTTATAGGCAGCATCAACTTTTTCAAACCAAGCATCGGGAGTTGTATGCAAATGCGCACCAAATTCGATATTAGGATATTTCGGTATCAAATTAGAAAAAAGATAATCAATATCTTCAGCAGTTGATGTTCCAACAGTATCAGAAAGCGACAAAATAGTCACTCCCATATTCGCCAGTTTTTCTGTCCATTCGCCCACAATATCAACATTCCAAGGATCGCCATACGGATTTCCGAAGCCCATAGAAAGATACACCACCACTTCTTTATTGGTTTTATTGGCGATTTCTAAAATTTCTTGTAGGGTAACGATAGATTCTGCAATGGTTTTATGCGTATTACGCATTTGAAAATTTTCTGAAATAGAAAAAGGAAAGCCTAAATACTGAATTTCGTTATGAACCGATGCCATTTCGGCACCTTTTGTATTTGCAATAATAGCCAGTAATTTTGTTTTGGTTTCCGATAGATCCAACTGTGCCAGAACCTCGGCAGTATCCTGCATTTGCGGAATGGCTTTAGGCGAAACAAAACTTCCGAAATCTAACGTATCAAAACCACAACGCAACAACGATTGAATGTATTGAACTTTTTGTTCGGTAGGAATAAACATTTTAATGCCTTGCATGGCATCGCGCGGACATTCTATTATTTTTACTGGCTTCATAAGTTTCAAAGATAGTAGAAAGATAAAATATCTGCAAAAAAATAAACAATTAATGTTTACTTATTTAATCCACATAAATACGATAAGGGCAATAAAAACAGCGATCTGAAAATAATTCATATACCCTTGAACGTATCTGTTTTTAATTAAGAATTTGCTGACGTAGCCACTTAAAACAGCGATCAAACAGAATACAATGAAAGCTTGCAACATAAAAATACTGCCCAATGTGTAAACCTGCATTTTGATATTTCCTAATTCGGGATGTAAAAACGAAGGAAATAACGACAAAAAGAACAGCATGATTTTCGGGTTTAAAATATTCATGATTAAACCTTGCTGAACTTGTTGAAACACGTTGCTTCGTGAAATTGGTGATTTATCAACTTCAACTGTTATGGGTTCAATTGGAGCTTTATATAAAAAGTAGATGATTCGAAGTAAATACAACGTTCCAAAAACTTTTATAGCGATAAAAAGCCACGGAATGGCTACAATTAAGGTTGATATTCCAAATGCCAATACAATTATTATTAATCATGCGCATATGTTTGGTC
>CAMLFV010000171.1 GCA_946479395.1 uncultured Flavobacterium sp.
TGCTTTCATTTCGATACGATTCTTTTCGTGCACCAACAAACTCAATATCAATATCGTTAAAACGCAACATTGCCGTACCATAATTTTTAAAAACCTGCACTTTCGGGTGGTGCGGAATCAGTTCAGAAACCTTCAAAGCCAAATCAATACCGCTGCCAACAGCCACAATATCAATGTCTTTTTTTGAACCGCGTTCTAAAATAAAATCGCGAACAAAACCACCAATCACGTAAGCTTCAACTTTTAATTCTTTTGCAGCCTGTGTTATAATTTTAAAAATGGGATCTTGTAGCGCTTCGTTATAATTGGATGATTGAATCATTATTTTCTTAAAATTTTTACTTGTGCATCGTTTGTAAGTTTAATTACGGTTGATGATTTTTTACAGATTTTGGTTTGATCTAACTTCACAACATAATCCACGCCGTTTATGATTTCCTGCGAGATTTCAGAAAATTGGGTAGGAGTAGGCTCGCCGCTTATATTTGCCGATGTGGATACCAAAGGACGCTTCATTCGTTCAACTAACTTATACACAAAAGGAGCATTTACAATACGGATTCCCAATGAATTATCTTCGGCAATCAGGTTTTTTGCCACATTTGTAGGCTGATCTAAAACTAATGTTGTTGGTTTTTCGGCACAATCTAAAATATCAAAAGCAACAGAAGGTATATTTTTAAACACATTGTAAAGCAAACGGTCGCCATTCACCAAAACAATCATGCTTTTACTTTCGGCGCGTTTTTTTAGATCGTATATTTTTTTAACGGCTTCTTCATTTGTAGCATCACAGCCCAATCCCCAAACGGTATCGGTAGGATACAGAATAATGCCGCCATTTTTTATAACTTCAAAAGCTTCGTGAACTTCTTTATTAATGTCTTCCATAAAAAGGAATTTGTTAGTTTGATTAAAACTGAATTTTCTCGCCTACGTTCAATCCTGAATTTTTAGCGAAAACACCACATAAATGGAATAATAAGCGCGCACCAACATTTCCATCCCAATCATCAGATCCCGGAGCAACTTCAACTAAATCAATTCCGATGATTTTTTTATTTGATTCTGCCAATCTGCTTAATAAATAAGTCGCTTGTTCGTATGATAATCCGCCAGGAACCGGAGTTCCCGTGTTTGGACAATACCAACGATACAACGCATCAATATCAAAACTTACTGCTACATTTTCTGGTAGTTGATTTAGAATTTCATCGCACTGATCTTTCCACGTTTTTCCACTGAATTGGTTCGATTTTAAATCGGTATCGGTATAAACTTTTACTTTGTTCGATGCTTTGATCACATTTACTTCGCCTTCACTAAAATCGCGAATACCAACCTGAACAATTTTTTCAATTTGTGGTAATTTAATGGCATTATACATGATTGATGCGTGCGAATAAGTAAAGCCTTCGTATGCTTCGCGTAAATCCATGTGCGCATCAAAATGTAAAATTCCAAAACTATCATTTTTACTTGCAAAAGCTTCGTAGTAACCCATTGGTGTTGAATGATCGCCACCTAATAAAATTACTTTTTTGCCTTGATTCATCCAATAAAGCGTACGATCTTTCACTTCTTGGTTGAATTGAGCCGATGCTTTATTAATTTTATCTAAATCTGACTGCAATTGAGGAAATGTTTCAATAGCCTCGCCGTTTTCTAACGCTTCAATAATAGGTTGCGCTAAGCTTTTATATTTTTCACTATTTGTAATCCATTGCTCAGGTGCTTCATCCATATAAATTCCCAGTTTCCATAAATCGGGAAATTCCTGATGTAATAAATCTACTTGAAAAGATGCGTTAAAAATAGCTTCAGGACCTTCGCTGGCGCCACTTCCGTAACTTACAGTAACTTCCCACGGTGCGGGTAAAATAATTATTTCACTTTCTTCTGCGTTAAATGGTAATCCATAAATGGTGGCATCTGCCAAACCTGGTTGAGATGGATCGAAATTCTCTATTTTTTGTTGTTTTGATAACATACTAAATTCCACTGATTTTTAAAATGCAAATATAAAAAAAGCCAGCGTAAAGCCGGCTAAATATCTTAAGTTGTTTGGATACCTGTTTTTAAAATCTGACCAAAATCGTATATTTCTTCAAAAGTGGTGTACAAAGGCACCGGAGCCAAACGAATAACCGCCGGTTCGCGCCAGTCTGTAACAACACCTTGCTTCATTAAATAATGAAATAATTCTTTGCCTTCGCCGTGTAAAATGATTGACAATTGCGATCCGCGTTCTGCTTGATTTTTAGGAGTAATGATTTCTAAATTTGTACCGGTTTCTTTCGCTGTTTCTTCAACAATGAACTCTAAATACGCTGTAATTAAATCGCGTTTTTTCATTAAGGCTTCCATGCCAATTTCATCGAACATCTCAACTGATGCCAAATACGGAGCCATTGCCAATACGCCTGTACATGAACTTTGCCAACCTAAAGCACCTTCGTTTGGTGTGTATTCCGGTTCCATTAAAAAACGACGTTCTTTATTGTGACCATACCATCCACCAAAACGATTGATGTCTTTATTACTATGATGTTTTTCGTGAACGAAATATCCTGCGACACTTCCCGGACCAGCATTCATGTATTTATAACTGCACCAACAAGCAAAATCAACATTCCATTCGTGTAGTTTTAGTTCGATATTTCCTGCGGCATGTGCCAAATCCCAACCAACTTTTGCTCCAACAGCGTGTCCGGCTTTTGTTATATTTTCCATATCTAAAACCTGACCGGTGTAATAGTTAATTCCGCCAATTAAAACCAATGCCAATTCATCGCCAACTTCATTAATCTTCGCAATAATATCTTCATTGCGTAAATTGTGTTCGCCTTCTCTGCGTTTTACTTCCACAATTACATCTTTTGGATCTAAACCGTGAAATTTAACCTGCGTTTGAAACATATATTGATCGCTTGGAAAGGCTTTTTCTTCGCAGATAATTTTAAATCGGGTAGAAGTTGGGTTGTAAAACGAAACCATCATCATGTGAAGATTAACGGTTAAGGTATTCATTACCGACACTTCGCTTGGTTTTGCACCAACAATTTTTGATAAAGGATTTGAAAAACGTTCGTGATAATCCCACCAAGGTTTTTCTGCATAAAAATGACCTTCAACAGCCAAATTTGCCCAATCGTTCATTACATCATCTATATACTTTTTAGCGCGTTTTGGCATTAATCCCAATGAATTTCCTGTGAAATAGATTGTTTTTTTGCCGTTTACTTTAGGAAATTCAAATTCTGACCGGTATTTTTTTAATTCGTCTTGCGCATCTAATGATTGTGCAAATTCTCTTGTATTTTGAAAGTTCATTTAGTTTTATTTTTGAAGGCTAAATTTAATTATAAAATATGTGTTGAACAAAGAGTTTTAGATAGAAAAAACAGATTTTGGAAATTATTCCTCATCATCATCTTCTGGTTTAGCACCATCTTTATCGACATCTTCATTTAAAAAAGGAACATAAATTCGTTCGCTTTTTATAACAATAATCATTGATATAACAGCATGTAGAAAAATACAGGTAAGAAGAAAAATTATACGTCCTTTACCAAAAATATCGTTGTTAAAAATAGCTTCGTAATGATAAGCAACAAAGCAATATCCCACAAAAACCAAAGTGTTTAAGGTTATTACACGAAAAAACTTTTTACGATTTGATAAAACGATAATTGTTACCAAAAAGCAAAGCATAGAAACTGCAACAACGGCTAATATTCCCTGTAAAAATGTCATATTGAAAATTCTAATGTAAATATCGGTATTTTTACAGAACTAAAGCAAAAATCCGACCAATTTTGGTCGGATTTTGTTTATAAAGAACTATAATTTATTTTCCTGCAGCGATTAAATTTAAGGCAGAACCCGCTTTAAACCACTCAATTTGGCTGTCATTATAGGTGTGGTTTGCCATGATGATGTCTTTAGTTCCATCTTTATGGATAAATTCCAATGTTAGCTGTTTTCCTGGAGCGAATTCGGTTAAATCTAAAAAGTTGATGGTATCATCTTCCTGAATTTTATCGTAATCCGATTCGTTTGCAAACGTTAAAGCTAACATTCCTTGTTTCTTTAAGTTCGTTTCGTGAATACGAGCAAAAGACTTTACCAATACCGCTTTAACTCCTAAGTGGCGTGGTTCCATTGCTGCGTGTTCACGAGAAGATCCTTCGCCGTAATTTTGATCGCCCACTACAATAGAAGGAATACCTGCTGCTTTATATTGACGTTGAACGGCTGGTACTTCTTGATATTCACCAGTTAGTTGGTTTTTAACGCTGTTTGTTTTATTGTTAAAGGCATTTTCTGCACCAATTAGCATATTGTTTGAAATGTTATCTAAATGTCCGCGGAAACGCAACCATGGTCCTGCCATAGAAATATGGTCGGTTGTACATTTGCCAAATGCTTTAATTAACAATTTTGCACCTGTAATATTTTGTCCATCCCAAGGTTGAAAAGGTTCTAAAAGTTGTAATCGAGAAGAATCTGGTGATACGATTACTTGAACGCTTGATCCGTTTTCAGCCGGAGCTTGAAAACCAGGATCTTCCACTTCGAAACCTTTTGTTGGCAATTCGTCACCAAACGGAGGTTTAAACATCACTTCTTCGCCATTATCATTCAATAACTTATCCGTAATCGGGTTGAAATCCAATCGACCTGAAATTGCCAATGCAGCAACCATTTCCGGTGATGTTACAAAGGCATGTGTATTTGGATTTCCATCGGCACGTTTAGAGAAATTTCGGTTAAACGAGTGAACAATCGTATTCTTTTCTCCTTTATCGGCACCTTCACGATCCCATTGCCCAATACAAGGTCCGCAAGCGTTTGTAAATACTTTAGTACCCATTTTTTCGAATGCAGCAATAATACCGTCACGTTCAATGGTGTATCGAATTTGTTCGGAACCAGGATTGATTCCGAATTCTGCTTTAGGTGTGATACCTAACTCAACCGCTTGATTAACAATAGAAACCGCTCTTGACATATCTTCGTAAGACGAGTTGGTACAAGAACCAATTAATCCCCATTCTACTTTAATTGGCCAATCGTTTTTAGCAGCTTCTTCTTTCATTTTAGAAACGGGCGTTCCTCTGTCTGGTGTAAATGGTCCGTTGATGTATGGTTCTAATTCTGATAAATTAATTTCGATCAATTCATCGAAATATTGTTCCGGATTTGCATACACTTCGGCATCGGCAGTTAAATAATCGGCAACTTTATCGGCTGCTTCCACCACATCTGCACGCCCGGTAGCGGTTAAATATCTTCTCATGGAATCATCGTACCCAAAAGTTGATGTTGTTGCACCAATTTCGGCACCCATATTACAAATAGTTCCTTTACCCGTACACGACATTGAGGTTGCACC
>CAMLFV010000172.1 GCA_946479395.1 uncultured Flavobacterium sp.
TCTATGAATAATCTTAGCTGTAGCAAAAACTACTCCTTCGCGCTTACTTTTTAAATGATTTGCCGAAATTTCAATACCACGAACTTCAAATTTATCTAAATCTACAAAAATCATAGAGGCTGCACTACCAACGCTTTCTGCTAAGGCTACCGATGCACCACCATGCAATAAACCCATTGGTTGATGCACTTTTGAATTTACTGGCATTTTTGCAATTAAATAATCATCTCCGACATCAATATATTCAATATCTAAAGTTTGCATTAACGTGTTTTTAGAAATATGGTTGCACATTTCTAAAATTTTAATTTTATCCATCTCGTTTAAATATAAAATCACAATTTACAACGATTATTGCAAAAAAACCAAAGTAAAAGATATTTAAATAATAGACCATGTTGTCTTAAAAAAAACTATTGCAAGTAAAGTAATTTCAGATAATAAATATAGTTTTTAAGGTTAGTTAAGATTACAAAAAAAGCCGTTCAAAATTTGAAACGGCTTTTTTTATTAAAATTTATTTCCCCAACTTATAATTATCATAACACTCATTCACAGCTGTAAAAATTTGGTAATCGTTTGCTGTGTAAATGAATCGTTCGGAATGATTACAACGCTGTAGCATTTTTACAATATCTTCTTTTGAAATATTTAGTAAAGCAGAAACCATTTCACGATCGTACTTTTTCTTCATTACTTCAATAAGTTCCACTTCTTTACGAATCTGATTGATTTTTTTAGTTTCACGCGAATTTCTTTTCATAGCGTTATAAATACCATTTATAGGATTCAAACCGCTATTGTAACTTGTGGAAAAACCTGTAGCCGAAAAATCACGGTAGTACGGATAATCAGCTAAAGCAATCAGTTTGGTATCAACAGATAAAATTCCGGTTAGTTTCAAGGTATTAATCACCACCTCATCTAAAACGGTAGAAAGATCTTTAATATAGATATTCATCTTTCCTTCTTTATACCAATCGTTGGTAACTTTTATTTTTAAGGAACGAAATCCTTCCGAAGAAATATGTAAGGTATCATTAACGCTTGCAAGAATTGTAAAAGATCCATCAGTTTCGGTTTGAGCAACTTTCAACGAATTTAAATTCACAATATTTGCCTTGCTTTCGGGTGCATAACTTAATTCGCTATAAACTATTCCCTTAATATTTTTTTCTTGAGCAAAAACTGATATTGAAAATAGTGTAAAAAGTAAAACTGCAAAATATCTCATATGGTTTTTAGTATGCATCAAAAATAATGGATATTTTGCAGTTTTAGTTACTTATTTTGTAAATATTAACAACTAATGCTGGTATTAATTTGATCTGCGCGGGCGATCGCCACGTACTGATCTTCTTTCGTTGCGAGCAGGGCGATCGTCTTCACGATTACGTCCGAATCTGCTTTCTGTTCTGCGATCTCCAAAACGATCACCACCAGATGATCTTCTGTCTGATGAAGAACGGTCGCTACGGAAACCACCACTTCTTTCGCCACGGAAACCGCCACCGCTTCTACCGCGTCCGTTGTGATCTCTTCTTGAAGATGATGAACCACCACCGCTTGTAGAAATTTCAACATTTACCTGACGACCTTCGTGATGCATGTTGTTCAAAATTTCCATAATACGTTCGCTGTGAGCAGCATCGGTATTAAAGAAAGAGAAACCTTCTTTTACATCAACTTTAAATAAATCATCTCTACCTAAATCTAATGTGTCACGTAAGAAATCTTTCAAACTCATCCAATCGAAATTATCACGAGCTCCAAGATTTAAGAAATATCGAACCGAACCATCAGAATTTACAGTAGCTTCACCTTTTTCACGAGATTTTGGAGAATCAATTGTATTTTGTTTTTTGTAGTATTCGATAAAACGATTAAATTCTACAGAAAACATTTTTTTGATTAATTCTTCCTTCGTTAAATCGCCTAATAATTCTTCGATTTTTGGAAGATATTTATCAATTTCTGCGTCAACCTCAACTCCTTTAACTTTGTTTGCTAAGTGAATCAACTGTACTTCGCAAATCTCCATTCCGGTTGGAATTGGTTTTTGAACGAATTTTGTTTTAATAATTCGTTCGATCATCTGAATTTTTTTGAACTCAGATTTTGTTACGATAACTATTGAAGTACCTGTTTTACCTGCACGTCCGGTACGACCAGAACGGTGGTTGTAGGTTTCAATTTCGTCTGGTAACTGATAGTTGATAACGTGTGTAATATCGTCAACATCAATACCACGAGCCGCAACATCGGTAGCAACCAACATCTGAATTTGGCGACCGCGGAATGCTTTCATTACACCATCGCGTTGTGCTTGCGATAAATCGCCGTGTAAAGCTGCTGCATTGTATCCGTCTTCAATTAACTTTTCTGCAACTGCCTGTGTATCACGCTTTGTTCTACAGAAAACAACCGAGAAAATATCTGGGTTCATATCTGCCAAACGTTTTAAAACCGGGTAGCGATCACGTGCACCAACCAAATAATATTCGTGCGATACGTTTACCGATCCTTGATTTTTATGACCCACCGTAATTTCTTGAGGACGTTTCATAAATTCTTTAGCAATTCGTGCAACTTCTTGTGGCATAGTTGCAGAGAAAAGCCATGTGTTTTTTTCTTCTGGTGTATCAGATAAAATTGATGTAATGTCTTCATAGAATCCCATGTTTAACATTTCATCTGCCTCATCTAAAATACAAATTTGTATGTTTTTAATGTTAACATAGTTTCTGTTAATCATATCCTGCATACGACCTGGTGTTGCCACAATAATCTGTGCACCACGCTTTACTTCTTTTGCCTGCTCTGTAATGCTGGCACCACCATAAACAGCAACTGTATGTAAGCCCTTTACATATTTAGAATATTGCTTAATTTCGTTGGTGATTTGTAAACACAATTCTCTGGTAGGCGATAGGATTAATGCCTGTGTGCTTCTGTTCTCTGGATCAATTTTTTGAATCAGAGGAAACCCGAAAGCAGCTGTTTTCCCAGTACCCGTTTGCGCCAGTGCAACGATATCTGTATCTTGTTGCAACAATAAGGGAATAGCTTTTTCCTGAACCTCTGAAGGGTTTTCAAAACCTAAGTCCTGAATTGCTTTTAAAAGCAATTCGTTTAATCCTAATTCTTGGAATTTATTCATATAATTTTTAAAATAGCTGCAAAGGTAGAGATTTTTTTGCGCATATTTATATTAATGATAGGTTAAATTATTTATTTTGTAATTTTCCTAAAAACTCCACTAACTTTTCTACTGCTCTTCCGCGATGGCTTAATTTATTTTTTTTATCAATAGTCATTTCGGCAAAGGTTTTTCCTAAGTTTTCAGGTTCAAAAATAGGATCGTAGCCAAAACCATTGGTTCCCGTTTTTTTATTTCTTATATCGCCTTCTACAATTCCGGTAAATAAATGCTGTTCATTATTAATATTTAACGCAATAACGGTTTTAAACTGCGCTTTTCGGTTGGTTGAAGTTCCTAATTTATGCAAAACCAAATCCATGTTTTTATCGGCATTTTTATCTTCGCCAGAATATCTAGCCGAATAAACTCCTGGTTCGCCATTTAAAGCATCAATTTCTAAACCGGTATCATCTGCAAAACAAGGTAAACCGTATTTTTCTGTAATATAATTTGCTTTAATAATGGCGTTTTCTTCTAACGTAGTTCCGGTTTCGGCAATATCTTCGGTACAGCCAATTTCGTCTAAAGTTACAATTTGAATTGATTTTGGTACTTGATTTTGAATTTCTTGTACCTTATTTTTATTGTTTGAGGCAAATATGATTTTCATACGTTAACTTATATAGTTCCAAATATTGTTTTTTCTTGCCAGCATTTCAAACACAAACTTTAGTGCCTGATGTTCCGGTTTTTCAAGATTGATATCTTCTTTTAATAATTCGATTGCTTTTGTGCGTGCCAACTTTAAAATATCTTGATCTTTAACTAAATCGGCAATTTGCAAATTCAATACACCGCTTTGTTGTGTTCCCATGATATCGCCCGGTCCACGGAGTTTTAAATCGATTTCGGATATCTCAAAACCATCGTTTGTTCGGCACATGGCATCCATCCTGACTTTGGTATCGGCACTTAACTTATTTCCGGTCATTAAAACGCAGAAACTTTGCTCGGCTCCGCGACCTACACGACCACGTAACTGATGCAACTGACTCAACCCAAATCGTTCGGCACTTTCTATAATCATTACTGATGCATTTGGTACGTTTACGCCAACTTCGATCACCGTAGTAGCAATCATTATATGGGTTTCGCCTTTTACAAATCGATCCATTTCGGCATCTTTATCTTTGGCGTGCATTTGTCCGTGAACAATGCTTATTCTGTATTCGGGAAAAGGAAAATCGCGCGAAATTGCTTCGTATCCTTCCATTAAATTCTTATAATCTAACTTTTCGCTTTCCTGAATCAGTGGGTAAACAATATAAATTTGTCTGCCTTTTGTAATTTCTTCCTTAATAAAATGCCAAACCTGTAAGCGTTTGCTTTCAAAAAAATGAAGCGTTTTTATAGGTTTTCTTCCAGGTGGTAATTCATCAATCACCGAAACATCTAAATCACCGTACAAACTCATAGCCAATGTACGCGGAATTGGTGTTGCAGTCATAACCAAAACGTGCGGAGGCAACGAATTTTTCTTCCACATTTTTGATCGCTGTTCAACACCAAAACGATGCTGTTCATCGATAATCGACAAGCCTAAATTTTTAAACTGAACCTTATTTTCTAGCAACGCATGAGTTCCTATTAAAATATGAATGGTTCCGTTTTCTAAATCTTCGTGAATTTGGTTACGTTCTTTAGTTTTGGTCGATCCGGTAAGCAAAGCCACCTTTACATTAATTTTATCTGCCAATTCTTTAATTCCTGCAAAATGCTGATTCGCCAAAATTTCGGTGGGTGCCATTAAACATGCCTGAAAACCGTTATCTAATGCCAAAAGCATACTCATAAAACCCACAATGGTTTTGCCCGCACCCACATCGCCTTGTAATAAACGATTCATTTGGGCTTCGTGCGCCATATCAACTCTAATCTCTTTCAACACACGCTTTTGGGCATTGGTCAACGGAAACGGTAAATGATCGTGATAAAAACCATTAAAATAATCGCCCACATTATTAAAAGCAAATCCTTTAATTTTATGTTTTCGAACCAGATTTTTCGATAATAATTGCAGTTGAATAAAAAACAATTCCTCAAACTTCAAACGAAACTGTGCCCTATTTAATAGTTCAGTATTTTTAGGAAAATGAATATTAAAAAAAGATTCGTTTTTGGGCAATAATCGCAATTCGTTAATT
>CAMLFV010000173.1 GCA_946479395.1 uncultured Flavobacterium sp.
AAACACCTTACATACAACAACCAAACCAAAAGAGGAAGCAAGCGCTTCCTCTTTTTGCGTTTTAAATATTCAAATTTTGAGTGCATATTAATTTTAAAAGCTGTTTTATATAATCTTTAAAAGATGTATCTTGCGAAGTCGAAATAAAAACAAAATGGAACAAAAAATATACACTCCAAATAACAAAGTGCGTATCGTTACAGCTGCTGCTTTGTTTGATGGACACGATGCTGCAATCAATATTATGCGCCGAATTATACAATCAACCGGATGTGAAGTAATTCATTTAGGGCATGATAAATCGGTTGAAGATGTGGTTAATACCGCAATTCAAGAAGATGCAAATGCTATTGCAATGACATCGTATCAAGGGGGACACAATGAATATTTTAAATATATGTACGATTTGCTTCAAGAAAAAGGAGCAGGTCATATAAAAATAGTTGGTGGTGGTGGTGGAGTAATCCTTCCTACAGAAATTAAAGAGTTGATGGATTATGGTATCACGCGTATTTATTCTCCAGACGATGGTCGTGAATTGGGCTTACAGGGAATGATCAACGATATGGTGCAGAAAGCCGATTTTCCAACAGGAGCTTTAGAAATCCCTGAAGGAAAAGATATTTATCAGTCGTTAAAAGACAAAGATATTACCACTATTTCTCGATTAATTTCGTTAGCAGAGAATCGTGAAGAAGACTTTTTAAAGGTTTTCGATTTTGATAAAGTAGAAAATCAATCGGCTCCCGTTTTAGGAATTACTGGAACAGGTGGTGCAGGTAAATCGTCTATGGTTGATGAGATCGTACGCAGATTTTTAATCGATTTTCCAGAGAAAACCATTGCGTTGGTTTCAGTAGATCCATCTAAAAAGAAAACGGGTGGAGCTTTGTTAGGTGATCGCATCCGTATGAATTCTATCAACAACCCACGTGTTTATATGCGTTCGTTGGCTACACGTCAGTCAAACTTGGCGTTGTCTAAATATGTGGAGGAAGCGCTTCAGGTTTTAAAAGCAGCACAATACGATTTGATTATTTTAGAAACATCTGGAATCGGTCAGTCTGATACCGAGATTTTAGATCATTCAGACGCTTCGTTATACATCATGACTCCTGAGTTTGGAGCAGCTACGCAGTTGGAAAAAATCGATATGTTAGATTTTGCCGATATCGTTGCAATCAATAAATTCGATAAACGTGGCGCTTTAGATGCGTTGCGCGATGTGAAAAAGCAATACCAGCGTAACCATAATTTATGGGATGTAAACCCAGACGAAATGCCGGTTTTTGGAACAATTGCTTCGCAGTTTAACGATCCGGGAACAAATCAATTGTATCAGTCCATTATTGATAAAGTGGTTGAAAAAACAGGAGCTGATTTAAAATCGACTTTTGAAATTACAAAAGAGATGTCAGAGAAAATCTATGTTATTCCACCATCGCGTATTCGATATTTATCAGAAATTGCAGAAAATAATCGTGGTTACGACAGCAAAGCAGTTTCACAAAAAGACGTTGCTCAAAAACTATACGGAATTTTTAAAACCATTGAAACTATTTCAGGTAAATTACCTGCCTTAACACAACATGGAATTGAAGTTACCGGAACTCAAAACGAAGAATTATCAAAGCTTTTATTAGCTGAGTTCGATAAGTTAAAACGCGATTTAGATCCGTACAACTGGGAAGTAATTACAACTTGGGATGAAAAAGTGAACAAGTATAAAAACCCTGTTTATTCGTTTAAAGTTCGCGACAAAGAAATCAAAATTCAAACACATACCGAATCGTTATCGCATTTACAGATTCCTAAAATTGCTTTACCAAAGTACGAAGCTTGGGGCGATGTGCTGCGTTGGGTTTTACAGGAAAATGTTCCGGGTGAATTCCCTTTTACATCGGGCTTGTATCCATTTAAACGCGAAGGCGAAGATCCAACGCGTATGTTTGCAGGTGAAGGTGGTCCAGAACGTACTAACCGTCGTTTTCACTATGTATCTAAAGGAATGCCGGCTAAACGTTTATCAACAGCGTTTGATTCGGTAACTTTATACGGAAACGATCCAGGGCATCGTCCGGATATCTATGGAAAAATTGGTAATGCCGGAGTTTCGATTTGTTGTTTAGATGATGCTAAGAAGTTGTATTCAGGGTTTGATTTATCGCACCCGGCAACATCGGTTTCTATGACCATTAACGGTCCTGCACCTATGTTGTTAGGATTTTTTATGAATGCGGCGATTGATCAAAACTGTGAAAAATACATCAAAGAAAATAATTTAGAAGCAGAGGTTGAAGCAAAAATAAGAGCAATTTACGAAGACAATGGTTTAGAAAGACCGCGTTATAATGGCGATTTACCAGAAGGAAACGATGGGTTGGGATTGATGCTTTTAGGCGTATCGGGTGACCAGGTTTTACCGGCAGATGTATATGCAGAAATTAAAAAGAATACCTTGGCACAAGTTCGTGGTACGGTTCAGGCAGATATTTTAAAAGAAGATCAGGCACAAAATACCTGTATTTTCTCTACCGAATTTGCGTTGCGTTTAATGGGAGACGTGCAGGAATATTTCATTGAAAAGAACGTTCGTAACTTTTATTCGGTTTCTATTTCGGGGTATCACATTGCCGAAGCAGGTGCAAATCCGGTTACACAGTTGGCATTTACCTTGGCAAATGGTTTCACGTATGTAGAATACTATTTGTCGAGAGGAATGGATATCAATGCGTTCGGACCAAACTTATCGTTCTTTTTCTCAAACGGTATCGATCCGGAATATTCGGTAATTGGTCGTGTGGCTCGTAGAATCTGGGCAAAAGCTTTAAAACAGAAATACGGAGCTAACGAGCGTGCACAGATGTTGAAATACCACATTCAAACATCGGGTAGATCGTTACACGCACAGGAAATCGATTTTAACGATATTCGTACTACTTTACAGGCGTTGTATGCGATTTACGACAATTGTAACTCATTGCATACCAATGCGTACGATGAGGCTATTACAACTCCTACAGAAGAATCGGTACGTAGAGCAATGGCAATTCAGTTGATTATCAACAAGGAATTAGGATTGGCGAAAAATGAAAACCCGATACAAGGATCGTTTATTATTGAAGAATTAACGGATTTGGTTGAAGAAGCTGTTTTGGCAGAATTTGACCGTATTACAGAACGTGGCGGTGTGTTAGGTGCAATGGAAACTATGTATCAGCGTTCTAAAATTCAGGAAGAATCATTGTATTACGAAACATTGAAACACAATGGTGATTTCCCAATTATCGGTGTAAACACGTTTTTAAGTTCAACAGGATCTAAAACGGTAGTTCCGGCAGAAGTAATTCGTGCAACCGAAGAAGAGAAATTGTTCCAGATTAAAACAAAAGAAAGTTTAAATAAAATTAACGAATCAAAAGCATTAAAAGCTTTAGAAGAAGCACAAACTGCAGCAGTTAACAACCAGAATATCTTTGAGGTGTTGATGGAAGCAGCCAAAGTGTGTTCGTTAGGACAAATAACATCGGCTTTATTTGAAGTAGGCGGACAGTACCGCAGAAATATGTAAAAGTTGATTATTACAATAGAAAGCCTCTCAAAATTTTGAGAGGCTTTTTTTATCAGAATTTATATTTAAAGGGGTCTGGAAATTTAATAATTGATTATTTTTTTTTATACTTTTATTGCAAACTTTAACCGATTAAGGCTTATGGATTTACATAAACAGCGTGTACAGGAAGCCGTGCACTTTTTTGATAATAATGATACTTTTCTGGGCTTTAGAAAGCTGTTAGACTGTGCAATGGATACTCAGAACATGCCAATTTACAGGGAAGCAATTGAACTGACTGACTGGAAGGAAAAGAATCCTGAACAAACCGATGCTTTCATTGCAAAGTCAAAAGAACTGCTGCAAAAAATAGCTTTGGTTAATGTGCCGGAAAACAATGCAAAGGAATTTGTGTTAAAGGCAGACGGGATTACTAAAAGTTACGGATCGCAAAAGTTTTCGTTAGGACCCATTTCGCTTACGCTGACTAAAAGTCAGGTTTTTGGATTGGTGGGTGAAAACGGTAATGGTAAAACTACATTGTTGCGTATTTTGGCTAAAGAAATTGCTCAGACACAAGGATCACTTCATTACCAGTTTACTAACGAAATACAAAGCGATTACGATTTGCGTACCAAATTGATCTACATTCCGCAACGTACCGACAAATGGTACGGCAGTTTGTTGGATAACCTACGTTTTGTATTGGCAAATTACGACGAAAAACCCGACGAGATTGAAACTCGAGTTTTGTTAATGGTTGCTCGTTTAGGATTATGGAATTATAAACATTTGCAGTGGAGCGAACTATCATCGGGTTACAAAATGCGTTTCGAGCTGGCACGTACCTTATTACGCAAACCCGAAATTTTATTGTTAGATGAACCTTTGGCGAATTTAGATGTTTTGGCACAACAGATTATTCTGGAAGATTTAAAGGCAATAGCAAATTCGGTTAACAATCCAATTGCGCTTATTTTAAGTTCACAACAGCTTTATGAAGTTGAGAAGATATCAGACAAGGTAATTTTTCTGAAAAACGGAAAATACAATGAAAGCACAAACGAAGCCGTTAACGACGAAAAACCGTTGATTATAGAAATTGATACCAATGCAAGCCGCGAAGATTTATTAAAGGTTTTTGAGCCATTTGCATTGGAAAAGCTAACCTTTAACGGCGGAATTTACACGGTGTATTTCAACACAACTACCCGTTTCTCTGAAGTTATTGTAGTATTAGGATCAGCTGATATCCAACTGATTTATATCCGCGATATTTCTGCATCAACCCGTAGATTTTTTGTAAACTAGAAAAACATTGTTATGAATTTTATCAATAAAATAAACAATTACCTTATACAGCGGTATCCAACAATATGGAACACCCGCATTGTGTGGATGCTTGTCATAAGCCTGTTGGCACATATTCTTTTTTACTTCATAGGCTTTGTATCGCACAGCAGCCCGCTTTCGTTGCAAAACAGTCGGGTTATAGACGATTATTTTTCAAGCGGCGTAATAATGGTACACATCATTGTTTCTATGCTTATGCTGGTAGGCTGGCTGGTTTACATGTTTAAAAACAACGGCTTTAAAAACTTTTATCCAACAAGCAACCTTAAACTTTTTGGTCAGTTTGTGTGTTATTTGGTCATTGTTTTTGCATCCATATCGTTCTATTTCTCGTATATGTTCGGTTTAAGATCGTACATCAACAAGGCGTATCCTAATGATGAATTGGTAAAAAACGTCGATATCATTAACAAAGCCTATCCGTTTT
>CAMLFV010000174.1 GCA_946479395.1 uncultured Flavobacterium sp.
TCTTTTACCAACTGTTCTGCAGTATAGGTATTATCGATATCTACATAGTTGTGCTGTTGGCTAAAACCTAAAAGACTTGACAGCAAAAACAGTATTAATAAATATTTGTTTCTCATAGTTAGTTAATATAAATTTTATGAGTTAAATAAAGCATAAAAACGCTTTAAGTTTTAAAGAGCGAAATTTACATAAAATTAAGAAACTATTAAGTTTTTTTTGTAAAAAAATTTAAACAAGCTAAACTTTAACACATATAGGTTATATGCACTTATATATATTAAGGACATAATAACAATGAAATTATTTATAAAAACGGTTTGTTTAGTGCTTTTCACTATATTTGCACCTTATTATTTTTTAAATAAATACTATTAAAATTATGTGTAAATCAGACGCGTTACACGAAGATATCGGTGACAACCATATTGGAACAAGCGACTATACGCCGTTAAAAGCGGATGCTTTTTCTATTTCTGACGATGAAAAAATCGAATTAATCAAAAAAGATGTCGAAAATATATTGAACACTTTGGGTATGGACCTAACAGACGACAGTCTAAAAGGTACTCCGAACCGTGTGGCTAAAATGTTTGTTAAGGAAATTTTTGGCGGATTAAATCCTGCTAAAAAACCTTCATCATCTACCTTTGACAATAAATATAAGTATAACGAAATGCTTGTTGAAAAAAACATTGTGGTTTATTCAACCTGCGAACATCACTTATTACCTATTGTTGGGCGTGCACATGTGGCATATATATCAAACGGAAAAGTAGTTGGTTTATCTAAAATGAACCGTATTGTAGATTACTACGCAAAACGTCCGCAGGTGCAAGAGCGTTTAACTATTCAGATTGTTGAAGAATTAAAACGCGTATTAGGAACCGAAGATGTTGCTTGTGTAGTTGATGCCAAACATTTATGTGTAAATTCTCGTGGAATTCGCGATATTGAAAGTTCGACTGTTACAGCAGAGTTCAGCGGTGCTTTTAAAAACGATGTTACCCGCAGAGAATTTTTAGACTACATTAAATTAGATACACAGTTTTAATTTAATGTTTAATCGTTGATTTGTAGAATCGTTTAATTGTTTAAAATGGGCTATGTATTTTCGTTTGAGAAATTAGAAGTTTGGCAAAATGCTAAAAACCTTACCATTTTTGTTTACAATATAACGAAGCTATTTCCTGTTAATGAACAATATGGTATTACCTCTCAAATTAAAAGAAGTACATCATCAATTGCAACTATTATAGCAGAAGGCACATCAAGAGTACACCTACTGACAAATCGCGCTTTTTAACAATTGCTTATTCATCTGCAATGAAAACATTAAATCATTTAATAATAGCAAAAGAACTAAATTATTTATCAGAAGAAAATTATATTATTTGCAGACAAGAGATTGAAAAAATCTGCAATCAGATAAACAATCTGAAAAAATATTTTATCTCTCAAAACAAATAAACGGTTTAACAGTTAAACAACCTATGAAATCAAACCTAAAAATATACAATTCCTTAACGGGAGAGAAAGAACTTTTTAAACCTTTACACGAAGATAAAGTTGGTATGTACGTTTGCGGACCTACTGTTTACAGCAACGTGCATTTGGGAAATGTACGTACGTTTCTTTCGTTTGATTTTATTTTCAGAAGTCTTCAGTATTTAGGTTTTAAAGTGCGTTATGTACGAAACATTACCGATGCCGGACATTTAACCGATGATGGCGATGTAAACAACGACCGTTTTGTAAAACAATCTCGTTTAGAGAAGTTGGAACCAATGGAAATTGTTCAGAAATATACGGTTGACTTTCATAACGTATTAAAGTTGTTCAACCTGCTTCCTCCTACTATCGAACCAACTGCGACTGGTCATATTATCGAACAGTTAGAACTTACCCAGAAGCTAATCGACAAAGGTTTTGCTTATGAAAGTAACGGTTCTGTTTACTTTGATGTGTTGGAATACAATAAACGTGGTTTGAATTACGGGGAACTTTCGCGCAGAAATATCGAAGAATTGTTTGAAAACACTCGCGATTTAGACGGACAAAACGAAAAGAAAAATCCGCAGGATTTTGCGTTGTGGAAAAAAGCTTCTCCGCAACACATCATGCGTTGGTCATCTCCGTGGGGCGATGGTTTTCCGGGCTGGCATTTAGAATGTACCGCAATGAGCACAAAATATTTGGGCGATCAGTTTGATATTCACGGCGGTGGAATGGATTTAAAATTCCCTCACCACGAATGTGAAATCGCACAAGGAAAAGCTTGCAACGGCACATCACCTGTTCGTTATTGGATGCACGCAAATATGCTAACCATGAACGGGCAACGTATGAGTAAATCTACCGGAAACTACATTTTACCAATGCAGTTAATCACTGGTGAAAACGATTTCTTTGAAAAACCTTTTACGCCGGGTGTATTACGTTTCTGTTTTTTACAAGCACATTACCGCAGCGTTTTAGATATATCGAACGAAGCAATGCTGGCGTCTGAAAAAGGTTTTGATCGATTAATGGATGCTATAAAATCACTTGCAGATTTAAACACGTCGGCAACATCAACCTTAAATGTATCCGAATGGAAACAGAAATGTTTAGATGCTTTATTAGATGATTTTAATAGTCCGATTTTAATTGCAACGATTTTTGAAGCAGTTAAATTCATTAATTCAGTTAAAGAAAACAAAGCAACCATTTCGGCAGCCGATTTAGATCTTTTAAAAGAAACATTAAACGCTTTGGTTTTTGATGTGTTGGGATTATACGCAAGTGAAAATACCAACAACAACACTAAATTAGAAGAAGTTGTAAATATGTTAATCAACATGCGCAATTTGGCACGTGCAAACAAAGATTTCGCCCAGTCAGATTTAATTCGCAACCAATTGGCAGCAATCGGTATCGAACTAAAAGACGGAAAAGACGGCACAACTTTTACCCTATAATTTTTTACAAAAAAGAGCTACTTAAACGGTAGCTTTTTTTATCTTTGATACTTATGGAACAACTCAAAAAAATCTTAATTTTTCCCTTTGTTGTACTAATACGTTTTTATCAGCTGGTAATTTCGCCCTTAACGCCGCCATCGTGCAGGTTCACTCCTACATGTTCGCATTATACGTTAGAAGCGCTAAAAAAATACGGCTTGTTTAAAGGCAGCTGGTTAGGTATAAAACGCATTGCAAAATGTCGTCCGTGGGGAAAATCGGGTTACGATCCTGTTCCTTAAAAAACTAAAAATATTTAATATGATCTGGAATCCTTCCGAAGGAATTACCATTGGTAGTTTTACCTTACGTTTTTACAGCCTAATGTTTGTTATTGCATTTGCATTGGGTTATTATATCATGAAAAAAGTGTATGAACGCGAAAACCGTTCGCAAGATGAATTAGACAAACTTTTCTTTTACACTTTTATTGCCACTTTATTAGGTGCACGCTTAGGTCACGTTTTCTTTTACGATTGGGATTATTATCAAAATAACTTATCCGAAATCTTATTACCGTTTAAATTAAATCCTTTTGAATTTACCGGTTTTTCAGGGTTAGCAAGTCATGGAGCGGCAATAGGAATTATTTTAGCAATGATTTTTTATAGCAGAATGATTAAAAAACCGTTGTTATGGATTTTAGACCGTGTGGTTTTATCGATAACTATTGGCGGTGTTTTTGTTCGATTTGGAAACTTTTTCAATTCAGAAATTTATGGTCATATTGCTGATAAATCTTTCCCTTTCGGAGTAAAATTTATTCGTGAAGATGAATTTTGGCAATCGAACAATTTAATGGGAATTACGCAAGCTGCCAATAAAAATGAAGCTTACAAACTGATAGAAACCGATCCCAGATTTTCAACAATTTTAGAAGCTATTCCATTTCGTCATCCAACCCAATTATACGAAGCATTTGGATACGTAGTTTTATTCATTGTTTTAATGTTTATGTACTGGAAAACCGATGCACGTAATTATTTAGGAAAAATTTTCGGAGTGTTTTTAGTTTTCTTATGGCTGATTCGATTTGTAGTTGAATACGTTAAAGAAAGCCAGGGCGGATTTGAATCTTCATTAGGATTATTATCAACCGGTCAGTGGTTAAGTATTCCGTTTATCATTGCCGGAATTTACATTTGGGCAACTGCCAAAAACAGACCCGTAACAAATATATAACACAAAAATTCCTGAAAATTCAGGAGTTTTTTATTGAAATTCGTATCTTTATAGGAATTGTTAAAAAGATAAACTATGAGAAAAAGAATTTTAATTCCCGTAATTCTTTTAGGAACCATTGGTTTAACAAGTTGCGTTTCTAAAAAAAAGTATGAAGGTTTGCAGGCAAACTATACCAAACTTCAAGACGATTATAAAGGATTGGGACAACGTTTTCATCAATCCGAAGTTGATTTAAGCTCGTGCAATTCCCGTGTAAAAAGCTTAGAAGATATGTTGGCACAAGAACGCTCTTCTAACGATGCCCTAAAGAAAACGTTGGAATCTTTACAAGGGTCTTTAGACAAAAGTATCACTCAAGGTAACGTGAATATTTCTAAATTGGTCGATGAGATCAATGCAAGTAACAAGTATATTCAACATTTGGTGAATACCAAAAACAAAAGTGATTCTTTAAATGTAGTACTAACCAACAACCTAACTCGTTCATTAAGTCGCGAAGAATTGCGCGATGTTGATGTTCAGGTTTTAAAAGGTGTGGTTTATATTTCGCTGGCTGATAATATGCTGTATAAATCAGGAAGTTACGAAATATCCGACCGTGCAAGCGAAACCTTGAGCAAAGTTGCAAAAATCATCAACGATTATAAAGATTACGATGTATTGATTGAAGGTAACACCGACAATGTGCCTATTAAGCGCGAAAACATTCGCAACAACTGGGATTTAAGTTCATTGAGAGCTTCATCTGTGGTGCAGGCATTACAAAATCAATATGGTGTAAACCCAAAACGTTTAACAGCGGGTGGTCGCGGAGAGTATAACCCAATTGCGGACAATAGTACCGATGCCGGTAGAACCAAAAACCGTAGAACACAAATTATCATTACTCCAAAATTAGATGAGTTTATGGATTTGATCGATCAGGCTCCAGAGAAATAAAAACAGAAAAGTCAAGTTTAAAGCTTGACTTTTCTGTTTTTATTAACATTTGATTCGATTATTTTTTCGCACATTCGTTGCATGAAAATAAAACGAAAAAAATTAATGACAGGTACGCTTATATTTATTGGGCTTATAATTGTAGGCACTCTTATTTTTCTGCAACATCCATTGTTCGGAAAACAACCTTCGGGC
>CAMLFV010000175.1 GCA_946479395.1 uncultured Flavobacterium sp.
AAACTTTGTATTATATTGTATACTTTTAACTTGTACTAAAAAGGGGAAACCTACATACAGATTTACTTAAGCTTTTTAATAAGTAAGGACATGATCGTAAAAAATTACAATCATATTTTTGAAACTATGGAGAAAGATATTAGGATTAATGTTTGGCATCTCGCATTAATTCTTGCGATATTGCGTCTAGCAGATTTACAAAATAATTTTAGTACCATTCGGGTAAGCAGATCAGTCCTTATGAGATTATCACACATTCGGACATTCCCTACTTATCACAAATATTTTAAAGAACTACAGGAATTCGGATACATTACCTACTCCCCTTCCTACCACCCAGGATTCAAAAGCACTATTACACTTAACATTGTAAAATAAGCAATCTATTTAAGGGGGAGAATAAACAAATCTTGTTCTTGATCAATATGGATTAATTGCTTTTGAAATAAAAAAGCAATTAAAAGATAATAACAGTAAAAAAACTTCAATTTCCAACTGTCTGATTATTAAATAAAAGAAAAAAAACTTCACTTTTTTTCAAAAAAAACGTTCTAAAAGCTTGGTTCGTTTTAAAAAGCCTCCTATATTTGCACCGTTGAAAATAACAAAAGCATAAGCTCTAAAGGTTCAACAAAAAGTAATTAATTAAGAATTAAAATACAATATCTTAATTATAAGTTCTAAAATATTTTGCAAACATTAAATAGAAAGTTTCAAATCTATTCCGTATGCAAAAATATAAATGATATTTCGGATTTTAAAGTATAAATTATTTTGTGGCAAATTCGTGGCAATCTTAATTTAAAAACTTCAAAACCCTTACAATATATAATACTAAAGGAGAGAATTCAAATACCTCTTTCTCCGCAAAAATGGCCAGGGGAGATACTCAAGCGGCCAACGAGGACGGACTGTAAATCCGTTGGGAAACCTTCGCAGGTTCGAATCCTGCTCTCCCCACAAAAAGCTATCTATTTTAGATAGCTTTTTTTATTATATCTAGTTTTATAATAAAACCAACTCCGACAAACAATATAATTAAATAATAAACTTGGAATCATAAATAAAGGATATACTCCCCTTAATTACTGAACTTCTTGAACACTTCTCCAAATAATATTTACCTCACTTAAAGTAGCCATTACTGGCAAAACATATCTAATTATAAACGACTGAATTCTTTTATACCTTATTTTATCATACGAACTAAATTCATCTACATTTCTTGATACAGGTGAATATTGAAAAAAGTAGTGAAAAATTAATATTGAAGAAGACAGGAATGGAAAAATAAAAATTCTATTATTAAACTCCTTATTATTAAAAAGTAAATTCATTCCTATGAAGACAAAAATAGCAATTAAGGAATAAATCAGATACTTTTTATTTTCTTTTTGCCCAACATACTTAAACAAGCTAAAGTTAGTAGCAATTACAAGCAGTGTATTTAAAATTTGTAATGTCATAGTGATATTATATAAAAAAAGAGGCTGTCTAAAAAGTCACAAAACACAAAAATGTATCTTGAGGTTGCTTATGATAAACAAGTCAAAAATACGTTTTAAGGCTTTACCAGCCAATAGTCCAAGTCTTTTTTCTGAAGATATTTTTAATAAAATTCCTCAAAACCATCCCGTTCGATTGGTTAACGAAGTGGTAAACCAATTAAATATCGATGCTTTAATTGAACAATACAAAGGCGGAGGTACAAGCAGTTACCACCCACGAATGTTGGTTAAAGTGTTGTTTTACGCCTATTTAAGTAATATTTATTCGTGTCGAAAAATAGAAAAAGCACTTCAAGAGAACATTCATTTCATGTGGTTAAGCGGTAACAGTACGCCCGATTTTAGAACGATAAATTATTTTCGTGGAAAAAGATTAAGCGGAAAAATTCAGCAATTGTTTTCTGATGTAGTGCGTATGTTGCAAGAAATGGGCTATGTAAGTCTTGAAGTTCAGTATATCGACGGAACAAAAATCGAATCATCAGCCAATCGTTACACTTTTGTTTGGAAAGGTTCGGTTGAGAAATACAAAGAAAAACTCGAAGCCAAAATTCAGTCGGTTCTTGCCGATATCGAAAGTCAGATAAAAACCGATCAAAAAGAGCTTAATAAAGTTGAAATTCCGCGTAGTATCGATAGTCAAGAGTTAAAAGAAAAGTTGCAAGAGCTTAATTCTAAGCTAAAAGAGAGATCTAAAACCACCCAAAAACAACTTCAAAAATTACAAGAAGAGCATCTTCCAAGGCTTGAAAAATACGAGCAACAACTTGAAATTCTTGGTCCAAGAAACAGTTATAGCAAAACCGATCCTGACGCTACTTTTATGCGTTTAAAGGACGATCACATGCAAAACGGACAGTTAAAACCGGCTTATAATGCGCAAATTAGCACCGAATCGCAGTTTATCACCCACTTTAGCCTGCATCAAACTCCGGGCGACACCACTACTTTAGAAGAGCATTTGAATGGTTTTGAAAATCAATATCAAACCCAAAGTTCAGAAATCGTAGCAGATGCGGGGTATGGCAGCCAAGAAAATTACGAGTTAATGGAAGGTAAAGGAATTGAAGCTTACGTGAAATACAATTATTTTCATAAAGAACAAAAGCGCAAGCAACAGCAAAATCCTTTTTTAGTTCAAAACCTTTTTTACAACTATGAAAAAGACTTTTTTGTGTGCCCGATGGGGCAAAAAATGAATTGCATCGGAACCGGAAAACGCAATAGTGCTAAGGGATACGAAGCCAAAGTGAGTTATTATCAGGCACAAAATTGCCAAGGTTGCCCGCTTCGAAGTTTGTGTCATAACAGTAAAACCAATCGGAGAATTGAAGTAAATCATCGCCTTAACGCACTTAAATTCAAAGCTAAAGAAAGGCTTAATTCTGAAAAAGGGAAGCAACACCGAAGCAAACGTCCAATAGAAGTTGAAGCGGTTTTCGGGCAACTTAAAAGCAATAATAAATTTACCCGATTTACTTTAAAAGGTCTTGAAAAAATCCAAATTGAATTTGGACTGATGGCGCTTGCCCATAATCTTCAAAATTAAGAGCAAAACAGCAAAACACTAATCCGAAACTACTTTTGACTAATTGTAAAAGTCAAAAAAGAGGTGTTTTTAACAGAATTGACCCATCTTATCATGTAGCCCCCATAAAACCTACATTATCCATAAAAGAAAGAAGCTGCCCTTTTTGGACAGCTTCTTTGTGACGATGGCAGGATTCAAACCTGCAACCTTCTGAGCCGTAATCAGATGCGCTATTCAGTTGCGCCACATCGCCATGATGCTTGAATAATTTATTTTATTTTGTGACGATGGCAGGATTCAAACCTGCAACCTTCTGAGCCGTAATCAGATGCGCTATTCAGTTGCGCCACATCGCCTTGTTATTTTTTATAACGGTGCAAATATAGTGGTTCTTTAATACATAAACCAAACATTTTAATGCTTTTTTTGAATAAAGTAGGATTGCATTTTATAAGTTATTTGTTTTTAATAACTTGTGATTATTAAAAATTATGTTTGCCTGCCTTTAAAACTTAAAATATCTTTGAGGTTTAATTATATCAACAGAATAAAGTGTTTTCATATCTGCAATTTTTAGTAAAATCTACCAATCAGCATGGGGTTCATTCCCCTTTTGTGTATAATTATATTACTAAAGGTTTGTATGGTACAAAAAAAGATCTGCAAGTATCAAACAAAACAAATCAGTGGTTGCTGCAATCTATACAATACTTTCAACCAAAAACTATTTATGAATCAAACATAAATATGTTAAATGATATCAAAGAAACATCAATACAAAGATCTACTGAATTATTTGGTGCCGATTTAATTTTAGATCACTACACATTAGAAAATCGCGCAAGAATACTTCAAACAATAAACAGCATGAACAATTCACAACTTTTATTAATTGCTTCGTATTCTTCTTACCCTAAATCTTTTTTTAATGAATTAAGAAAAAATCCTGATATTACATTGGTTGTTGATTTTTACTATGGTTGTTTAATATCAAAACGTACCGAACAACCAAAACAAAACTTCTTTATACGCTATTAAAAGTACGTTCGTTTGCTCATACGTGCATCAATACTATTATCACCCGGACCAACTATAAGTAAAAACGCAAAACCAATCAAATATAAAAAGCCTAATTCTGCTTCACCAAAAATCTGCCATCCGTGAGTGCCAATTGCTACCAACATGGTTACAATCAACGGAATTAAAACAACGCGGGTATATAAGCCAAATATTAGTAATATCGAACATAAAATCTCGGCAGTAATTGCTAAAATTAAAGATATTTGTGAACCTAATCCTAAAAAATTAAAAAATTCATTTTGTAAAACCTCATAATTAACAATTTTCTTCCACCCGTGGTTTGCAATCATCAATCCGCCTAAACATAAACGAAACAACAACAGCCCAAAACTTAGGGTTTTAGGTGATATTTTCGTAGCACTTAATTTCATAACTTTTTATTTTCTTTTGAATAACAATTACCAATTTAGCCAATTAATATTAAACGTACAACTTATTTTTTTAGTGTATATTTACGGAAACATTATTTATGAAGGTTTATACAAAAACAGGCGATAAAGGCACCACCGCATTATTTGGGGGATCGCGCGTACCAAAATATCATATTCGTATTGAAAGCTATGGAACGGTAGATGAGTTAAATTCGTACATTGGTTTAATTCGCGATCAGGAAATCAATACTATATATAAAGATCAGTTGATCCGTATTCAAGACAGATTGTTCACTTTAGGTGCTATTTTGGCGACCGATCCTGAAAAAGCAATTTTAAAAAACGGTAAAGAACGATTGAATATTCCTAAAATTACTGAAGAAGATGTTGCTTATTTAGAACAAGCTATTGATGAAATGGAAACCAATCTGCCGCAAATGACTCATTTTGTCTTACCGGGCGGACATACAACCGTGTCATATTGTCATATTGCACGCTGTGTTTGTCGCAGAGCCGAACGTTTGTCTACCCATTTAAATGACATAGAGCCTACAGATGAAATGGTTTTGAAGTATTTAAACCGACTTTCTGACTATTTATTTGTGTTGGCACGAAAGTTGACTTTTGATTTGAACGCCGAAGAGGTAAAATGGATACCCGAAAAACAATAAAAGGGATCTTAACATAACAAACGTTCTTTATTTAGAAAGATTTAATGAAAAAAAAATTGCTTTTTTCATTATAAAATTTATTTTTGCACATAATTACTAAAAATATCAAAGATGTATTGGACATTAGAATTAGCATCATATTTAAGTGATGC
>CAMLFV010000176.1 GCA_946479395.1 uncultured Flavobacterium sp.
TTTTATTATTATTAAATCGATAAAAAAACAGAAATTATTTCAATTCAAAATACATCCTTATCGGGAAGAAAAAAGCAAGTTTCTAATAAAGAGATGACACTTGGCGAACGTTTGTATATTGGTGCAATTGCAGGCGGTATGGCAACTACTTTTAAGCATTTGTTTAAAAAGAAGGTTACCATTAGTTACCCGGAAGAAACACGTCCGTTCAGTCCGGTTTATCGTGGTCAGCACATGCTAATGCGCGATGAAGAAGGCAGAGAACGTTGTACCGCTTGTGGTTTATGTGCGTTATCGTGCCCAGCCGAAGCTATTACCATGAAAGCTGCCGAACGCACTGCAGACGAATTGCACTTATACCGCGAAGAAAAATACGCAGAGATTTACGAGATTAATATGTTGCGTTGCATTTACTGTGGTTTGTGCGAAGAAGCTTGCCCAAAACAAGCAATCTATCTTACTACATCTAAAAAAATTGTAAAGGCTGATACTAATCGCGAGCATTTTATTTTTGGCAAAGAACAATTGGTTATGCCTTTAGATCAAGCTATTAACAACACAGCAAAATCAGAATAAAAATGATAGAGATTTTATTTTACATTCTTTCGGCTGTTACTTTAGGAAGCGCGTTTTTAACCATTCTTTCTAAAAACCCTATACACAGTGCCATTTGGTTGGTTATCTGTTTCTTTAGCATTGCAGGTCATTACGCGTTATTAAACTCACAGTTCTTGGCAATGGTTCATATTATTGTGTATTCTGGAGCGATTATGATTTTAATGCTCTTTACCATCATGTTAATGAACTTGAACATAAGTGATGAAATTGCAAAACCTATTGTAACCAAAATAATTGCTACGGTTTGTTTCTGTTTGATCGGATTCTTTTTAGTGAGTTCCTTAGCACAAACAGCTCCGGCATTAGAAACTTATACACAAACAGGAGTAGATTTTCAAACCATTCAGGTATTAGGAAAAGTGTTATTGAACGAATTTGTACTTCCGTTTGAAATGGCTGCCATTTTATTGTTAATGGCAATGATTGGTGCCGTATTAATATCTAAAAAAGAGAAAAAAACAGCATAATATGGAAAACGTTTTACAACAAATTGGGATAGACCAATACATTTACTTAGCCATATTACTGTTTTGTATTGGTGCATTTGGTATTTTATATCGTAGAAATGCAATTGTTATGTTCATGTCGATCGAAATTATGCTGAACGCCGCTAACTTGCTTTTAGTTGCTTTTTCAACGTATCACGAAGATGCAAACGGACAAGTATTTGTTTTCTTTACAATGGCTGTTGCTGCCGCAGAAGTAGCAATTGGATTGGCAATTTTAGTGGCGATTTATAGAAATATAGGATCGATTGATATTGATAAACTTAAAAAATTAAAAGGATAGCATGAGTACAACTATTTTACTACTTACATTGATTTTCCCTTTGGTTGGTACATTAATCAACGGATTTTGGGGCAAACATTTAAGCAAAAAAGTATCGGGTACTATTGCAACATTGGCTATTGCCGCATCGTTTGTAACTTCATGCTTATTTTTCGCTTACATTCAAAATGGTGAACCTGTAAAAGTGGTTTTGTTTGAATGGATGAAATTCAATTATTTTTCAATTGATTTCGGATTTTATTTTGATCAGTTAGCTGCTTTATGGCTGATGTTCATTACAGGTATCGGAACATTGATTCATCTGTATTCAACAAGCTATATGAGCCATGACGAGAATTTCTCGAAATTCTTTACCTACCTGAATTTCTTTGTTTTCTTCATGTTGATTTTAGTAACAGGAAGCAACTTGGCAATGATGTTTATTGGTTGGGAAGGTGTTGGTTTATGCTCGTACCTGTTGATTGGTTTCTGGTATAAAAACCAAGACTACAACAACGCAGCAAAGAAAGCATTCATAATGAACCGTATTGGAGATTTAGGTTTTTTAGTCGGAATTTTCGTAACAGGCTATTTATTTCACACATTAGATTTTGTTGCCTTAAAAGAACAAAGCTACTTGGCACCTACTTTAGGTATTGCAACGATGGCGTTCTTTATTGCTGCAACAGGTAAAAGTGCTCAGTTACCGCTTTACACTTGGTTACCCGATGCAATGGCAGGTCCAACACCTGTATCGGCATTAATCCACGCGGCTACTATGGTAACGGCAGGTATCTTTATGATTACGCGTTTAAACTTTTTGTTCGATTTAACTCCGGATGTTCAGCATATCATTGCAATAATTGGTGCCGTAACCTCTTTGGTTGCTGCAACCATTGCCTTGGTACAAAACGATATTAAAAAAGTATTGGCATATTCAACCGTATCGCAATTAGGTTTAATGTTTTTGGCATTAGGTTTAGGTGCTTATGAAGTTGCCGTTTTCCACGTAATCACACACGCATTCTTTAAAGCTTGTTTGTTCTTAGGTTCGGGATCGGTTATACACGCTGTTGGCGGCGAACAAGATATGCGACACATGGGCGGATTGAAAAAGCACATGAAAATTACGTATGCTACGTTTTTTATATCAACCTTAGCAATATCAGGTTTCCCTCCACTATCAGGTTTCTTCTCTAAAGACGAAATTTTATTAACAGCATTCCACCACAATACCGTTTTATGGGTTGTAGCGAGTTTAGCATCGATATTAACAGCTTTTTATATGTTCCGTTTATTGTTCTTAACCTTCTCTAACAAATTCAGAGGCACTAAAGAACAAGAAGATCATTTACACGAAAGTCCGTCTGCAATGACCATGCCTTTAATCATTTTAGCAGTTTTGGCAGCAGTTGGCGGATTAATCAGTATTCCGGGGAACAGTTGGTTAAACGAATTTTTAAAACCGGTAATTAAAAACAATACTACATTACAACACCATGAATTAGGCACAACCGAATACATGTTAATGTGCTTAGCTGTTGTTGGTGCATTGGTTGGTTTAATGGTTGCTTACTTAAAGTACATTAAAAACAAACAAGTACCTGTGAACGACAACAATGTATCGGGCTTACAGAAATTGTTTGCGAACAAATATTATTTAGATGAAATTTATATGTTGATTATTGTTAATCCGTTAAATTTCTTTGGATCTTTCTTTAAAAAACAAATTGATGGCTTAATCAACGGTGTTGTTTTAAGTTTAGGAAGAATTCCTGCAGAACTATCTTATCAGGGTAAAAAAGCACAAAACGGAAACATTGGCTTGTATTTATTTGCCTTTGTAATTGGTGTTTGTGGCTTGTTGTATTATTTATTTATGTGTTACTAAAATTAGGACGATGAATTGTATTATTATTTTACTTATTTATGTTTTAGGAGCTGTTGCTACATTGGCATCAAACTCTAAAAATGCAGCTAAAATAGCTTTAGTAACCAGTTTAATTAATGCTGTAATTGCTTTAATTTTAACGGGCGATTATTTAAACGGTGGCGATATTTCGTTTACACAACAATGGATCTCTAACCCAAACATCTCTTTATCGTTTGTGGTTGACGGATTGAGTTTAACCATGTTATTACTTACAACATTGTTATTGCCTATCATCATTTTAGCATCGTTCAACACCTTGTATTCTAAAGCAAACCAGTTGTATTCTTTGGTTTTGTTCATGGCGTTTGCTATGGCAGGAACATTTTTGGCACAAGACGGTTTGGTTTACTATATTTTCTGGGAATTAGCTTTAATACCTATTTTCTTTATTGGATTATTGTGGGGAAGCGACGAATGGAAAGTGCGTAAACGTGTAATGGTAACGTTCTTTATTTACACTTTTGCAGGATCGTTGTTTATGTTGGCTGCTTTTGCTTATTTATACACATTAACCGGAAGTTTTGCTTGGAGCGATCTTTCTAAAGTGGTGTTATCAACCAAAGAAGCAAATTATATTTTCTTGGCATTTTTCTTGGCGTACGGAATCAAGATTCCGGTTTTCCCGTTACACACATGGCAGGCAAACACTTACGAGAAATCTCCAACAATCGGAACGATGTTACTTTCGGGTATCATGCTAAAAATGGGTATTTATTCTATTTTGCGTTGGCAAATGCCAATTGCAGGAAATGTATCAGAAAACGTATTAAAAACAGTTATCGTTCTTTGTATTATCGGAATTATTTACGCATCGTTAATTGCCCTTCGTTCTGAAAACATTAAACGCTTATTGGCATATTCGTCAATGGCACACGTTGGTTTGGTTGCTGCAGGTGCTTATGTTGGAAACAGCACAGGTTATCAAGGTGCAATTATTCAAATGGTGGCTCACGGTTTTGTAGTGGTTGGTTTGTTTTATCTTGCCGATATCATTTACAAAAGATACGATACTTACGAAATTAAGGAAATGGGCGGTATCCGTTCACAAGCTCCTAAATTCACAACATTCTTTTTAATCATTTTGTTTGCATCAATCGGTTTACCGGGAACTTTCGGATTCATTGGAGAATTTACCTTATTGTTCGCCTTATCAGAAAAAGAATTACTGTATGCTGTTTTTGCAGGAACATCGATCATTCTTGGAGCGTATTATATGCTTAAAATGTTTCAGAATGCCGTTTTAGGAAGCACAGAAAACAAGGTTTTTGCCGAAGTAACTACAAAAGAATATTTTGTTTTAGCGGTTATTTGTGTGGTTTTAATTGGTTTGGGAATCTATCCAAAATTACTAACCGATTTATTTATTCAATAGAACATAGAAAAATTAAACTATGAGTACATTAATAGCTTTAGCATCTTTAGCGGTTCTTATATTAGTATTAGAAATTTTTAACCTGCGCAAAACCATTGTTCCTCTTACATTGGTTGGATTATTGGTTGCATTGGGTTTAAATATATGCGATTTTAATTCGGTTGATTCGTTCTACAACAATATGATTGTAGTTAACAAATCAACGGTTTTATTCAATTCACTTTTTATTGTTTTAACGTTTTTCATTGTGGCGTTGGGGCAATCGTTCTATAAGGAACATTACGATAAAATATCTGACTATACATCATTAAAAATATTCTTATTGATTGGCGCTTACTGTATGGTTTCATTCGGAAACTTGGTAATGTTCTTTTTAGGATTGGAAATATTATCGATTACCTTATACATTTTAGCAGGAAGCGACAGAACAAACATTAAAAGCAACGAAGCCGGAATGAAATATTTCTTAATGGGATCTTTCGCTTCAGGGTTTATTTTATTCGGAATTGCCTTAATTTACGGAGCAACAGCATCGTTTGATATGGATCAAATTGTTTTGGCAAGCACACAGTTGGCAATGCCAAAATGGTTTACA
>CAMLFV010000177.1 GCA_946479395.1 uncultured Flavobacterium sp.
GTCGATTAATTCGGTTTGATGATTGTTGCTTTGCGATGAAGCATGTTCGTTTAAAGGAATAGAACGATTTGTTTGTTTTATTTGCGAATCATCGTTCTGACCATAAATACGCTGAATTAACGATTTGTTTGATTCTTGAACTTGTGCCGAGTTTGAATTGTTCATTAACTCTAACGTTAATTTTCGTAAATCAGTTAAATCGGCTTTCATATCAAACAAAACCTTGTATAAAATTTCACGTTCGTTGCTAAAATCACTTTCCGATTTTTTTGTTTCGATAAGCGATGGTAATTGTGAATTTCGCTCCGGAAGATATGATTGAATGGTTTTTAAATTGATGTCACGGTTGGTTTCGATAACAGAAATTTGCTCGGCAATATTACGTAACTGACGAATGTTTCCGCCCCAACGATAATGCATTAAATATTCGGCAGCTTCGGGCGATAATTTAATCGGGGGCATTTTGTATTTATGTGCAAAATCTGATGAAAACTTACGGAAAAGTAAATGAATGTCTTCTCCACGCTCGCGCAAAGGAGGTAAAGCAATTTCAACAGTGCTTAAACGATAGTATAAATCTTCGCGAAATTTGCCTTTTTCAATAGCATCGAACATTTTAACGTTAGTTGCCGCTACAATACGCACATCGGTTTTTTGAACTTTAGATGATCCTACTTTGATAAACTCACCGTTTTCTAACACACGAAGCAGTCTAACCTGCGTAGTTAAAGGTAATTCACCAACTTCGTCTAAAAAAATGGTTCCGCCGTTTGCAACTTCAAAATAACCTTCGCGACTCCCAACAGCGCCTGTAAAAGCTCCTTTTTCGTGACCAAAAAGTTCCGAATCAATTGTTCCTTCAGGAATCGCTCCACAGTTTACCGCAATATATTTACCGTGTTTGCGATGCGATAACGCATGTATAATTTTTGGAATATTTTCTTTACCAACGCCGCTTTCACCAGTAACTAAAACAGAAATATCGGTCGGAGCCACCTGAATAGCTTTCTCCAACGCTCTGTTTAGTTTAATATCGTTACCAATAATTTCAAAACGTTGTTTTATGCTTTGAACGTTTTCCATAGTTTCTTTTTTTGTTTAGGGTTTAAAGTCAAAATGTAATCGACTTTATAATTCAACCACAGATTTATGGATTATCACAAATTATTACTTGTGAAATCATAAAATATATCTCTTGTATTGTAATGAACTTGGGTAAAAATTAAAAAGCAACCCTAATTCAGAACGAGATATTTTCATATAGTTTAATAATTGTGCCAGATGTTCTTTTGAAAACTCCTTTAAAGCTTTTATCTCTAAAATAATATTTCCGTTTACAACAAAATCTGCATAAAATCTATGCGGCAATATTTGCCCTTTATATTCAATTGGAAATTCTTTTTCTCTTTCAAAAGGGATATTCTTTGATTTTAATTCAATTTCTATAGCATCTTTATAAATGATTTCAAGTAATCCTGATCCAAGATTTCTGTTAACTTCCATACAAATGCCAATTATTTCGTACGTTTCATCGTTTCTGTATGTTTCCATAGTTCATCAGTGAAAATTCTTTAGTCTGTGGTTACAAAAAATCTTAATTTAATTATTGCATTTGCGAATAACCTACAGCTTCGCCAATTAACGTTGCCGATGTACAATCGTTTACTTTTACCAACACAAAATCGCCTACTTTATAATTTTCTTTAGGAAAAACCACTGTTGTGTTTTGTGAATTTCTTCCAGACCAATGTTCATTAGATCGTTTTGATGTTTTTTCTATTAAAACCTCTACCGTATCGCCTACAAAACGTTTGGTACGTTCCATTGCAATGCGCTGTTGTAAATCTACAATTTCTTGTAATCTGCGTTTTTTTACAGGTTCGGGTACATCGTCTTCCATTTTTCTGGCAGCCATTGTTCCAGGACGTTCAGAATAAGCAAACATGTATCCAAAATCGTATTTCACATATTCCATTAACGATAAAGTATCTTGGTGATCTTCTTCAGTTTCCGTCGGAAATCCTGTGATCATATCTTGCGATAACGAAATTTCTGGAATAATTTTATAGATTCTATCAACCAAATCCATGTATTCTTCACGGGTGTGCTGACGGTTCATTTCGTGTAAAATACGAGTTGATCCCGACTGAACCGGTAAATGAATGTATTTACAAATATTGTGATGTTTCGCCATTACGTGAATAACTTCATCGTGCATATCTTGTGGATTCGATGTTGAAAAACGGAAACGCATTTTCGGGTAACTTGTCGCACACATATCTAAAAGCTGTGCAAAATCTACCGCAGTTGCTTTTTGCATTTCGGTTGCTTTTACAAAATCTTTCTTTAAACCGCCGCCATACCATAAATACGAATCTACGTTTTGACCTAACAAGGTGATTTCTTTAAAACCGCGTTGGTGTAAATCTTTAATTTCTTCCATGATACTTTGCGGCTCGCGAGAACGCTCACGTCCACGAGTAAAAGGAACTACGCAAAAAGTACACATATTGTCGCAACCACGTGTAATAGAAACAAAAGCGGTGACGCCATTACTATTTAAACGCACCGGAGCAATATCGCCATACGTTTCTTCTTTAGATAGAATTACGTTAATGGCATCGCGCCCTTCGCCAACATCTTTTAAAAGGTTTGGAATATCTTTGTAAGCATCTGGTCCTACAACCATATCCACAATTTTTTCTTCTTCTAAAAACTTGCTTTTTAAACGTTCTGCCATACAGCCCAAAACACCTACTTTCATAGACGGATTGATCGATTTTACAGCATTGTATTTTTCTAAACGCTTACGAATGGTTTGTTCGGCTTTATCGCGGATAGAACACGTATTAACCAAAACCAAATCGGCTTCTTCTAAATTCTGTGTAGTGTTATAACCTTCGTTGGCTAAAATAGACGCAACAATTTCACTGTCAGAAAAATTCATCTGGCAGCCATAACTTTCTATAAATAACTTTTTGGTATTATTCTCTTGTTGATCTAAAACCAGGCTTGTACCCTGTTTTTGTTCTTCAATTACCTTTTCCATAAATCACGGTCGTGTACTAAATCAATTTGCAAAGATACAATTAAAATTATTTGTGTGACAAGATGGCAGATGAAATCTGAATATTTTTAACACGTCATTTAACGTCGTTTTAAATTTGTATATTTACGTTATGAAACTCATAAATCATCATACATGTTATTCAGGTGGGGCTGAAGGCGCCGATTCTTATTTTGAATTTTTTGCTAAAAAGTTCAATGTTTCTGTGGTGGCGTATTCTTACAAAACCAAGCATCATAAATCTGAAAACAAGCACGAATTAACCGATGATCAGTTTAAAGAAGGTGTTGAAAATGTAATAAAAGCGAACGAGGTTTTAAAACGATCTAAAATAAATCATTACTTAAAATTTTTGTCGCGCAATTGGTTTCAGGTAAAAAGTGCCGATGAAATCTATGCCGTATCAAGTCTTAAAAAAGTAAATGAAAAATTGCAGGTAAAAGGCGGAACTGCTTGGGCGGTACAAATGGCAATTAATACCAATAAAAAGGTTTTTGTGTATAATCAAGACATTGCTCAATGGTTTTATTGGGATTTTAATCAGCAGAATTTTATCGAATTAAAGCAACAGCCAAAAATTACATCGCAGCATTTTGCAGGCATCGGCACCCGAAATATCAATATCTTTGGCATAAACGCAATCGAAGAACTTTTTAAAAATACTTTTGAATAAATTATGGCAAACAAGCACAATTTAATAAGCAGGTTAACGCGAATTGTTGAGATTTTTCAGCTTCAGGGCGAGAACGGACTAACATTTTCTGAATTGAACGATAAATTGAAGAATTCGTTTATAGATGAAGATCACAGCGTATCGTTACGAACTTTTCAGCGCGATTTAAAGGATATAGAATCGTCTTTAAAGATAAAAATCGTGTACAATAAAGCCAAAATGAAATATATTTTGTTGGATGATGCTTCACAAAAAACATCAAAAAACAGTCAGCTTTTTACCATTGAAAGTTTAAAAATGCTGAATATCGCCCAAGATGTTTCAAACAGCGATTTTATTTTGATTGATAACCGAAAAGTTACCGGATTAGAAAACTATTCTACTATTAAAGAAGCAATCTGCCTAAAAAAACATTTGGAATTTAATTATCAAAAGTTCGATCAATATAAAGCTAATAAACGAAAACTAATGCCACTTGCTTTAAAAGAAAGTAAAAGTCGTTGGTATGTTGTGGGTTTTGAAATTAAAGACGGACTAAAAATAAATGTGTTGAAAACTTTTGCGTTGGATAGAATTTACAATTGCGAAGTAACTACCGAATTTATTTTGAAGGATACCATTGATGTTCAAAACCATTTTAAAGATTTTATGGGCGTAACCACAAAACCGCTGGATGGTTTTTCTGAAAAAACAACCGTGAAAATCGAAACTTCAATAGAATATGGCAAGTATTTCAGCACGTTACCCATTCATCAGTCGCAAAAAACCGAAATAGAAAACGGCAAAACAATGATTACTTTACAAGTAATTCCTACAATGGAACTGGTGTCCGAAATATTATCGCACAACCACCAAATAAAGGTAATCGAACCTAAAGAATTGGTAAATATTGTAAAGAAAACCATCTCACAAAATCTAAAACAATACAATTAATAAAAGTCAAAAAAACGCTAATTTAAAAAAATCCTATACTTTTGCTTTTCAAATTGAAAAACGAATGGCAAAGAATTTAGTGATTGTAGAGTCGCCTGCAAAGGCAAAAACGATAGAAAAATTTTTAGGGAAAGATTATCAGGTAGAATCAAGCTTTGGACACATTGCCGATTTACCTTCAAAAGAGATTGGTGTTGATATCGAGAATAATTTTAAACCGAAATACGAAGTTTCTGCCGATAAAAAAGCTGTAGTAAAAAAACTTAAAGATCTGTCTAAAAAAGCCGAAATGGTTTGGTTGGCATCCGATGAGGATCGTGAGGGTGAGGCAATTGCGTGGCATTTGGCAGAAGAATTAAAGTTAAAAGAAGAAAATACAAAGCGTATCGTTTTTCACGAAATTACCAAAACAGCCATTCAAAAAGCAATAGAAAATCCGCGTACCATAGATTATAATCTGGTAAATGCACAACAGGCACGCCGCGTTTTAGACCGCTTAGTGGGTTACGAACTATCACCTGTTTTATGGAAAAAAGTACGCGCAGGTTTATCTGCCGGGCGTGTACAGTCGGTTTCTGTTCGATT
>CAMLFV010000178.1 GCA_946479395.1 uncultured Flavobacterium sp.
AAACACCCGACATTACCGGACGTAAATCATCGTTACCGGCAGCAAAAATAGTTTTACTGATTGCGGTGTGCAATATTTCGGCTCCAATTTCAGCTTTCGACGGATCTTCTAACATTTCTGCCTTTGGAAACTCATCGCCAGGTAAATATGCTAAAACGTATTTTCCTAAATCAGAACTAATTTCAATAGTACTGTTGTCTTTCACTGTGAAAGTTAACGGTTGTTCAGGAAACGTTTTTAAGGTTTCTAATAACAAACGTGCCGGAACTGCAATAGATCCTTCACTGGTTGATTCAATCTCTAAAGTAGCCGTCATGGTTGTTTCCAAATCCGAGGCTGATACTTTTAATTGATTTTGATCAAGTTCAAATAAGAAATTATCAAGAATATGTAAGGTGTTGTTACTGTTGATAACGCTTCCTAAAACTTGTAATTGTTTCAATAGATACGAGCTCGATACAATAAATTTCATCCGTTTATTTTTATTTATGCCACATTATGGCTGTTTCTACAAATATATTTCTTTTAAAGCGAAAAATAAAACTTTATTTTAAGCAACTATTTTGTGTATTTCTTTTTGCGTAAAAAAGTAAAAACAAAACCAAAAATAGCCAATACAGCCAACGGTAAAACCACAATTATTATTTGAATGTAGTTGTAATCGTTATACACTTTTTCTTTATCAAGCAATGCTAATTTTACTTCTTTGGTTCTTAAATTAATCAATCCGTTATCGTCTAACAGATAATTTACAGCGTTTACAAGAAATTCTTTGTTTCCGTACAAAGTGTTTGTCCATTTATCGTAACCTAATTCCATTGGCTGAAAATCCTGATCTAATTGATTTTTAACGATATCACCATCAGAAATTACAATCATTTTTGTCGGTTTTCCTTCAGTAAGATAATTGTCTGTTTTAAATGGAACGATTCTGTTTTTAAATACCGATGTGAAATTTCCCTCTAACAAAACAGCCAACGGAAACGACTGCATTTTTACCGTTTTAGGATCGATTTTTTCTTGAATAGTTTTAGATAAACTCACAATACTTGGTGTTCCCACTTTTACCGAATAAGGCGATGACGACAATAATACTGTTTTTTTGATGTTGTTTTTCAAGGTATCGATACTGTTTGCAAAATCGAATTTTACCACATCGATATTATTGACGATTGGATGTGTGGAACCGCTAACAACATACGGAGCGAATTTCCAGTTGAACGTTTCGTAAACGGTTTCGCTGCCTTGCTGACCAACTGCCAGTTTTATTGGCGATCCCATTTCGTCTTTAACCAAATCGGGATTTACACGCACGCCGTATTTAAACAGCATTTCGCCTAAACTTTGATCTTTTGGATACGCCAACATTTCGCTTGTAGAATTGTATAAACTGTCCATGTCTGCCTGAACCTGATCTAACATCCAAATTGATTTTCCGCCGTTCATTACAAACTGATCCAACACTTGAATTTGATTTTCGTTGAATTCTTTTGTAGGCTTGGCAATAATCGCTAAATCGTATGCCTGCAAATCTTTCAGGGTTTTCTGTGGATTTGTCGCAACGCTGTCTAAAGTAAAAGGTGCAATAAAATAACTATCTTTTAAGGTGCGAAGAAAATCGGCGATGTACCTATCATCAAGTTCGCCAATCCCTTTAATAATTGCAATTTTTTTAGATTTTTCGGTATTTACCTTATGAATTGCTTCGGTAATCGCGTATTCTAAATGTTGAACAGATGATGCAATTTTATCTTCGGTTGTAGCCGTCATTGCATTTTTAAGCAACTGAATTTTTGCTCGATTTTCACCTTTTGTAGCAACCGCCCACGGAAAAACCATTTCTTGCGATTGCTTACCTTTATCGTTTACCGAAATATTGATCGGTTTCATTCCGTTTACAAAAAGATTTTCAGCCATTTTAGCAGCTTCGTTCTCAGCTGATAACGGATCAACAAACAAGAAATTAACATTGCTGTTATACGCATTGAATTCTTCTAACAACTGCTTGCTTTCGGTTTGTAATTTGCGTAATTCGGCAGGAAAATTTCCTTCTAAATAAACATCAATAAAAATGGGTTCGGTTACGTTACCTAAAACATTTTTGGTAGCTTCTGAAAGCGTATATCTTTTATCTGAAGTTAAATCAAACCTATGAAAAACATAGCTTCCTGCAATATTCAAAACAATTAATACTGCAGCAATGCCTAAAAATGATTTTATATTTTTTTGCTTTTTCATTATTTACGCACGTTTTTTAGGTTAAACACAGTTGCTATTAAAAAGAAAACGGTTACCGAAATAAAATAGATTAAATCGCGGGTATCAATTACACCGCGACTTATGCTTTTAAAATGATAGCTTATTCCGAATTTTTCGATGATTGTTGCCGAAGATTTGAATAATTCTGCCAATTGATCGAATCCTAAATAAAGTATAAAACAGATAATTACTGCTAAAATAAAAGCCACAATTTGATTGTCTGATAACGACGAACAAAAAATTCCGATGCTTGTGTAAGATGCAATTAAGAATAGTAATCCTAAATACGAACCTAATGTGCTGCCTAAATCCATATTGCCAGCGGGCATTCCGTACGGATTTAAAATAATAATGTATAAAACCGTTGGTAAAATTGCCAAAACAACCAATAAAAAGGCACCTAAGAATTTACCTGTAACAATTTGGTTTAAACTTAAGGGTTTGGTTACCAATAGTTCAATAGTTCCTTGTTTACGTTCGTCTGAAATACTTTTCATTGTGATTGCAGGAATTAACAAAAGCAAAACCAAAGGTGCTAGTTGAAAAAAAGGAGTTAAATCGTTATATCCGCTTTGTAAAATGTTGTATTGCCCATCTACAATCCAAAGGAAAATTCCATTTAAAATTAAAAAGACGGCAATAACCAGATAACCTGTTAACGAACCAAAAAACGATTTGATTTCTCGTAGTAATATTGCTTTCATATTATGGTAACGATTCTAATTTATCAACACTCCACGCTTGTGGTTTATCATTAAAAAATGCTTTTGTGTATGCCCAAACACTTTTAAAAAGATCAGAATTTCGGTAAGTCTCTAAATCACTTTCTTCGTTCCAAACCGAGTAAGTAAAAAAGATACTCGGGTTGTTTTTATCTTGATAAAGCTCTAAAAAATTGTTTCCCGGAAAATTTCTTATATCGTTTTTAACACTGTGAAAGTTCTCTAAAAACAATGGGATTTTCTCTTCATGAAAACTCATTTTAACTATTCTTATAAACATATATTTTAAAATATTATTCGGTAAATTCAATAATAACGGTGTCGCGGTACGATACACCAAAAAGCGTTTTCGCATTTCCTACATGCTCATAATCAGATTTGTAGATCGACATTTGTAAAAAATCTAAATCATTAAAAATAAACAACATATCGCCTTCATATTCACGCAGTGTTTTACTTTCGGTATTAAAATCAGCATAAAACTCGTTGATCTTGCTAATACGGTACCTAACAGCATTAATCACATATTTCCGCCCATTTCTAACACGTTCAAACAACTCTTTAGAAATATTTGTAACTGCATTTCCGTAATGATCTATGTAAATAACAGACCCTCGAATCGAATTTTCGTCATCGGCAACCTTTGGGCGTAATTCCACTAAAAGCTCACAATCGTTATAACTTATTTTCGATCCTAAACTATTAAAATCAACTCCATTAAAAATCTGTTTTGCAATGTACGTATATAATGAAACGGTATCGCTACATGAAGCCGGAATATTTAAGTCGATAATTTCCGTTTCGTCATCGGCAGTTGCAAGCAACGTAATAGTGCCGTTGTTCGCCGTTAAAAAATAATGTCCGTTAAATTTTGTAAGCAGAAACGATGTTTGATCGAACATTTCAGCCTCAACCAAAACCATGTGCACACTGCCCTGCGGAAAATTGCTATACGCACCAAACAACACATAACTGGCATTGGCAATGTTGTAAAAATCAATACAATGCGAAATGTCAACAATCTGCACCAACGGCATTTGGGTAATAATTTTACCTTTAACCGCCGCAACAAAATGATCCTTAATACCGTAATCTGTTGTTAATGTAATAATTGACATTAATATTTTTTGTTAGTGTTTTTTAATAATTTTTGTTAGATTTGATAGTAATACAAAACTAATTTTTTTTAATTAAATCTAATAGCTTTTGAACGAAAGAATAATCGAACTAGAACATATTACTCCAAAAGATTTTTGGGGTGCACAGGATATACATTTAGAAACCATTAAAAAACTGTATCCGAAATTAAAAATCGTGGCTCGCGGAACTACCATGAAAATTTTCGGCGAGGCTGAAATTTTAGACCAGTTTCAATCGCGTTTCGACCGTATTTTAAAGTACTATGAAAAATACAACCAACTAAACGAAAACATTATTGAACGATTGATTTTAGACGATGTTCCGCAAAGAATGGATAAATCAGATGAAATTTTGGTGCACGGTTTAGGCGGAAAACTTATTAAAGCAACCACACCTAACCAGCAAAAATTAGTCGATTTGGTTTTTAAAAACGATATGGTTTTTGCCATTGGTCCTGCAGGAACTGGTAAAACCTACACAGGTGTTGCTTTGGCTGTTAAAGCGTTAAAGGAAAAACAGGTAAAGCGAATTATTTTAACGCGACCTGCGGTTGAAGCCGGCGAAAATTTAGGTTTTCTACCGGGCGATATGAAAGAAAAGTTAGATCCGTATATGCAGCCTTTATACGATGCATTGCGCGATATGTTACCACCAACCACGTTAGAAGATTATTTGTTAAAAGGAATTATTCAGATTGCGCCTTTAGCATTCATGCGCGGACGTACACTTGATAATGCTTTTGTAATTTTAGACGAAGCACAAAATACCACCCACAGCCAAATGAAGATGTTTTTAACACGTATGGGTAAAAATGCTAAGTTTATTATTACGGGCGATCCAGGTCAGGTTGATTTACCACGAAAAGTAACATCGGGCTTGCGCGAAGCTTTACGCATTTTAGAAGGTGTAGAAGGTATTGGTTTTGTATTTTTAGACGATAAAGATATTGTACGCCACCGTTTGGTTAAGAAAATTGTGGAAGCCTACAAAAAGGTTGAAACAGCAAACGAATTTGCATCGCATCAAAATTATTATCAGAATAATCAAAATACAGAAAATCCGACAAGTTAGTCGGATTTTTTTATGGAAGATAAATATTGTACTAATTTTCTCTATAAAATCTTATT
>CAMLFV010000179.1 GCA_946479395.1 uncultured Flavobacterium sp.
CTCCATGTTAATGGGTGATGAAGTACCACCACGTAGAGAATTTATCGAGAAAAATGCCGTTTACGCAAAAATCGATGCTTAATCAAAATAATTTAAAACCAGCTTTTAGCTGGTTTTTTTATACCCAAAATTGTTAATAACATCATAAAAAGATGTTCAAATAAACCCCGTTTTTTATTGTTAAATCTTTTGTGAAGTTATATATTTGTCCGTTTTATATAATTTTTTCGTTTTAAAGGCGATAAAATGTATCAAACAAAATCATTTAAAAACTATTAATTTTTTAAAAATGCAGAATAAAGGACTTGTTAAGTTTATTGCGATTGTTTTTGCGTTGGTAAGTATTTACCAATTGTCCTTTACGTTTGTAACAAATCATTACGAGAATAAAGCAAAAGAATTTGCTAATGGTGATTTAACCAAAGAAGCTCGTTATTTAGATTCAATTTCAAACGAAAAGGTTTATTTAGGTCAAACTTTTGCTGAAGTGCGTTCAAAGCAAATTCAAAAAGGTTTAGATTTAGAAGGAGGTATCAATGTGATGCTTCAAATTTCTGTTAAAGACATCTTGAAAGGATTGTCTAACGACTCAAAAAATGCAGTGTTCAACCAAGCTTTAGCAGAAGCAGAGAAGAACCGCGATGGAAATCAAACATTTTTAGAATCGTTTTATGAATCTTTCGAAAAAGTTTCGGCAGGAAAAGTGAAGTTAGCTTCATCTGAGATTTTTGCAAACAGAAACTTGCAAGAAATCAACACTTCTATGACCGATGCGCAGGTAAAAACAATTCTAAACAGAAAAGTAAAAGAATCGGTAGAAAGTGCTTACAAAGTAATTGGTGAGCGTATTGACCAATTTGGTGTGGTTTCGCCTACAATTCAAATGGTTGGTGAATCGGGTAGAATTTTAGTTGAATTACCTGGTGCTAAAGACATCGATCGTATCAAAAACTTATTACAGTCAACTGCACAATTAGAGTTTTGGGAAACGTATAAAGGAGACGAAGTTGGGCAGTTTATTATGGCTGCAAACAACGTTTTAAAAGAAAAAGCTACAAAACCAGTTGTTGCAACTAACGATACTGTTTCAAAAGCAACACCTAAAAACGATGTTGATAAATTATTAACTGGAGTTTCTAAAGATACAACGGCAGCTAAAACAGAAGATTTAGGTCCAATTTTATCTTTAATACAAGCACCTGGTTACCAAGGTTCGCCAATTATAGCGTTTTTTGCTACTAAAGATACCGCACAAATCAACACGTATTTAAAAGATACGCAAGTTAGAAGCTTGTTAAATGGCGATTTACGTTATGTGAAATTTGCTTGGGGTAAAGCTAAAAAAGATGCTAAAATTGTTGAATTATATGCTTTAAAAGGCAATGCTCAAAATGTTCCGCCTTTGTCTGGATCTGTTGTTACCGAAGCTCGTGATGATTACGATCAGGTTACAGGAAAACCAGTTGTATCAATGCAAATGAATGCCAACGGAGCAAAAGCTTGGGAAGCATTAACAGGTAAAGCTTACAGCCAACAATCTAATATTGCTATTGTTTTAGATAATGTTGTTTATTCGGCTCCGGGTGTAACTACAGGACCAATTGCTGGTGGTAGTTCAAGCATTTCAGGTGATTTCACTGTTCAAGAAACAAAAGATTTAGCTAATATTTTAAAAGCAGGTAAATTACCTGCTTCTGCAGATATCGTTTCATCAGAAATCGTTGGTCCGTCATTAGGTCAAGCAGCGATTGATGCTGGTATCAATTCATCATTAGTAGGTTTAATAATCATTGCAGCGTGGATGGTATTCTTCTACGGTAAAGCAGGTTGGTTCGCAAACATTGCTTTAGCAGTTAACTTATTATTCTTATTTGCAGTATTTACAGCATTTGGTTTTGTATTAACATTACCGGGTATTGCGGGTATTGTATTAACAATTGGTACGGCAGTAGATACAAATATTCTTATATACGAAAGGGCAAAAGAATCACTTCGAGAAGGGCATACACCTAAAGAAGCTATTAAGCACTCATTCTCATGGAGTGGAGCAATGTCTGCAATTGTAGATGCAAACGTAACAACCGCTTTAACAGGTATTGTGTTGGTTATTTTTGGTTCGGGACCTATTAAAGGGTTTGCAGTAACTTTATTAATTGGTATTATAACATCGTTATTTACTGCAATTGTTATTACTAGAATTTTGGTTGATTTGGCTGCGGCTAAAGATGCTAAATTGACTTTTAGTACAAAATTAACGCGTAACTGGTTTACAAATATGAATTTTGATTTCTTAGGAAAAAAGAAAATCGCTTACATATTTACATCTATTACCATGATTGCATGTGTGGCAACTTTGTTTATTAACGGATTAAATTATGGAACCGATTTTACAGGTGGTAGAACATTCCAGGTTCAGTTTGATAACGAAGTAGATGCATCGGCAGTATCAAATAAATTATCAAAAGAATTTGATAGTAATGTTGAAGCAAAAGTTTTCGGACAAAGAGATAAATTAAAAATCACAACAAAATACCGTGTAGAAGAAGAAGGTGCGAAAGTAGATCAACAAGTTAACGAAGTGTTGTACAAAAACTTAAAACCATTCTTTAAAACCAATTTAACTTACGAACAATTTACAAATACCGATTTAAGTCCGTTGGGTATTGTGCAGGCTTCTAAAGTTGGTCCAACCGTAGCAAAAGATGTTAAGACTGATGCTTATTGGGCTGTAGGTGGTGCATTGTTAGTAGTGTTTGTTTACTTGGCATTATCGTTCCGCAGATGGCAATATTCATTAGGTGCGGTTGCTGCAGTAGCACACGACGTAATCTTTGTTTTAGGTGTTTATTCGTTCTTCTACAAATTTGCACCGTTTAATATGGAGGTTGATCAATCATTAGTAGCAGCATTGCTTACAGTAATTGGTTATTCTTTGAACGATACCGTAATTGTATTTGACCGTGTTCGTGATTTCATTAAAGGCGATGCAGAAGGTTCGTTTGAAGAAGTTGTTAACAGATCGATCAATACTACCTTATCAAGAACTTTTAATACATCGGCAACAGTAATCGTGGTATTATTAATCATGTTTATTTTTGGTGGTGAATCAATCCGCGGATTTGTATTCGCTATGTTGTTAGGTATTGGTGTAGGTACGTACTCATCGTTATTTATTTCAACACCAATTTTGGTTGATACCATAAAAGGTTCTGCAGAACGCGAACGTGCCGCTGCATTACAAGCAAAACAAGAAAATTCTCAAGAAACAGAATAATTTTTGTTTAATATATACTAAAGCCGCTCGAAAGAGTGGCTTTTTTGTTTTAATAAAATAATATCTAAAAGCGTGTTTGGTTATTATAAGTTTAAACAAAATTAGTTTTTTAGCGATTGTTTTCGTAATTTCGTAAATTATTACATTTTGTTTCAAACAGTTTCTATATATGAATCAGGCAACTACAAAAGAAGCTTTAACTTTTGAAGACTTTAAAAAAGAGGTTTTAAACGATTACAAAACAGCACGTATTTCTCGTGAATGTAGTTTGTTAGGTCGTAAAGAGGTTTTAACCGGAAAAGCAAAGTTTGGTATTTTTGGTGACGGAAAAGAAGTTCCGCAGCTGGCAATGGCAAAGGCTTTTAAAAACGGAGATTTCCGTTCGGGTTACTACCGCGATCAAACCTTTATGATGGCTATTGGCGCATTGAACATCCAGCAGTTTTTTGCAGGATTGTACGGTCATGCCGATATTACCCAAGATCCAATGTCTGGAGGTCGTCAAATGGGTGGGCATTTTGCTACACACAGTTTAGACGAAAACGGCGAGTGGAAAAATCTTACACAACAAAAAAATTCAAGTTCAGATATTTCTCCAACAGCGGGGCAAATGCCACGTTTGTTAGGTTTGGCACAAGCATCAAAAATCTACCGTGAATTTCCAAATGCAGATAAAGATCAAAAATTTTCTGTAAACGGAAACGAAGTTGCTTGGGGAACAATTGGTAACGCATCAACTTCTGAAGGATTATTTTTTGAAACGATCAATGCAGCAGGTGTATTGCAAGTGCCAATGGTTATGAGTGTTTGGGACGATATGTACGGAATTTCGGTTCACGCACGTCATCAAACAACAAAAGAAAGTATTTCTGAAATTTTAAAAGGTTTCCAAAAAGAAGAAGATACAAACGGATATGAAGTTTTAACCGTTTTGGGTTGGGATTATCCTGCCTTGGTTGATACCTATGCAAAAGCAGCGCAAATTGCACGTACAAACCATATTCCGGTTTTAATTCACGTTAAGGAATTAACGCAGCCACAAGGTCACTCAACTTCGGGTTCGCACGAACGTTACAAATCTGCCGACCGTTTACAATGGGAAGGCGATTTTGACTGTATCGTTAAAATGCGTTCTTGGATGATCGACAATAATATTGCTACAAGCGAAGAATTAGACACGTTAGATGCCGAATTAAAAAAAGAGGTTTTGGCGGGTAAAAAAGCAGCTTGGGAAGCATATTTGAATCCTATCAAAGAAGAAAGAACCGCGTTGGTTGAAGTTTTAAATCATGTAGCATCATCATCAGCAAACAAAGTGTTTATCGAAAAAATGATTGCTGATTTAAGCGGGATCAAAGAACCAATCCGTAAAGATAATTTAACTAATGCACGTAAAATTTTACGTATGGTTATTGGCGAAGCAGGTCAAAACGCTTTAGCAGCATGGATTCAGAATTATACCAACGAAATCCAACCAAAATTCAGTTCGCACTTAATGTCGCAATCATCAAGTAAGGCAGAAAATGTAGAAGAGATTTTACCTGTTTACGATGAAACTTCAGAAATGGTTGATGCCCGTTTAATCATTCGTAATAATTTCGATAAGATATTCGAAACTTATCCGGAAACATTAATTTTTGGAGAAGATTCTGGAAATATTGGCGATGTGAATCAAGGTTTAGAAGGTTTACAGGAAAAGTACGGCGAAGCACGTGTTTCTGATGCAGGAATTCGCGAAGCTAGTATTTTAGGTCAGGGTATTGGTATGGCAATGCGCGGTTTGCGTCCAATTGCCGAAATTCAGTACTTAGATTATTTATTGTATGCATTACAAATTATGAGCGATGATTTAGCAACGGTTCAATACAGAACTGCTGGTAAACAGAAAGCACCGCTTATTGTTCGTACGCGTGGTCACCGTTTAGAAGGTATCTGGCATTCGGGTTCACCAATGGGAATGATTAT
>CAMLFV010000180.1 GCA_946479395.1 uncultured Flavobacterium sp.
CTGGAATGAAGATCGATATTAACCGCCGTACCTTTTCTGTTGCCAATAAAACAGAATTCCTTAACAAAAGCATTGGGAAGGTTATGTTATGCAGCGTAAAAACTTCTTTCAGTTCTAACCAATAAGCTAGTTCGCCACCACCGCCAATGTAACATAAATTTGGTAAAATAACTTCTTGATACAACGGACGCAAAATTACATTCGGACTAAATTTTTCCGGATTGGTATCAACCAAAGTCAGTAATTCATCTTTTGTAAAATGTATTTCGGTATTTAAAACTTTGTAAAAATCATCTTCAAAAACAATACGTTCACGCAAACCGTCTTCAATAAAAAACAAATTAATTTCGCGCGGATTTACCTGAATAATGTAATCTTTTAAAATATCATAACTTTTCTCGACTTCCTTAAAAGACGACTGGTTGTTCAATTCTTCCTTAATATGTGGAATGAAAAGTTGTTTCAAGTTCACATCATCACCATCAACAATAACCAAACCTTCGTTTCCAAACAATTCATTTGCTAAAAATCGGGTAGCATCGGCTAAATTGTTGTGTTTTAAATAAGCGTTTTCAAACAAGAGGGTAAGTTCGTCGGCATTGTTTCCTAAAGGTAAATGCTTTTTGAATTGATCAAGAACCGCTTGTAATCCATCGGTATTTAACCTTCCAACCGGACCCGAAACTTCCTTATTCCACTGAAATTTCTTTCTATTGAAGTTAAAAAAGTTAATCTCATCAAAATCATGATCTTCTGTCGCCATCCAATAAATAGGTACAAAATCGTATTCCGGATGTGTCTTTTTCAACTCTTTACACAAATTAATTGTAGAAACAATTTTGTACAAAAAATAAAGCGGTCCCGTGAATAAATTCAATTGATGCCCCGTAACAACAGTAAACGTATTGTTGTTTTTAAGGTTGTTGATGTTGGTTTGAGTGGTAGCTGTTACCGAAAAGTTTTTATATTGATTTTGCAGGCTGTTTGCAAGTATTTGTCTGTTTGCTGAAAGAAAATTTGCCTGTTTCTCTGAAATCTGGTCTTTAAAATTTTCTATGGAAGGAAAACGGTTATATAAAGTGCTTAACTGATTGCTTTTACAAAGATAATCAATCATTAATTTAGAGAAATAGCCGGTTTGTTCGTATGGAATTTGGAACATTTATCTGATTTTTTTCAAATTTAGTAAAATACTAAAACCGTTGCACCATATAAACTATAAATTATTGGTAAAATTAGTGCGCTACATTAAACGAAAATCTTATCGAAAAACCGATAACTAAATTGTATTTTTGCCTAAATTTTCATTGTTTTGGAAACACAGATTTTATTAATTACACCGCCTTTTACGCAACTAAACACGCCTTATCCGGGCACGGTTTACCTAAAGGGATTTTTAAATACAAAGAACATTTCTTCCTATCAGTCCGATTTGGGAATAAAGGTTATTTTGAAGTTGTTTTCCAAGCAGGGATTAATTGATTTGTTTGATTTTATAGATCGATCTGATCTGGTTTTAGGCGAAAATTCCCTGCGGATTTTTGCTTTAAAAGACGATTATATTCATACGGTAGATTCTGTAATTTCGTTTCTTCAAGGGAAAAATCCAACATTGGCAAATGCCATTGTTCAAGACGATTTTTTACCGCAGGCAAGTCGGTTTTCGCAGTTAGATGAATTAGATTGGGCTTTTGGATCAATGGGTTTTCAAGACAAAGCCAAGCATTTTGCCACGCTTTATTTAGAAGATCTGTCGGATTTTATCATTGAAACAACCGATGAAAATTTCGGATTCAGTCGGTATGCCGAACGTTTGGGAAGATCTGCCAATTCGTTTGATGAATTGTACGAGAAATTAAACAGCGAACCAACCTATATCGATCAAATCACTCTTAAAAGTCTGCATAATTTAATAGAAAAGACAAATCCTAAAATCGTAGGGTTTTCGGTTCCTTTTCCTGGGAATTTATATAGTGCGTTTCGTTGTGCGCAGTTCATCAAACAAAATTATCCACAGATAAAAATTGTTATGGGCGGTGGTTTTCCAAATACCGAATTGCGTTCTGTGTCTGATGTTCGAGTTTTTCAGTTCTTCGATTTTATTAATTTAGACGATGGTGAAGCGCCAACCGAACAACTGATTCGTTTTGTGAACGGCGAAATTTCTGCCAATGAATTAAAACGTACTTTTTTGTTGAAAGAGGGCGAAGTGGCTTATATAAACAATCCGCTGATTAAAGATTACAAACAAAGCGAAGTTGGTTGCCCGGATTATACCGATATTGATTTATCGCAATATATTTCGGTAATCGAAGTGGTAAACCCAATGCACCGTTTGTGGAGCGATGGTCGTTGGAATAAACTGACGATGGCGCACGGTTGTTATTGGGGAAAATGTACGTTTTGCGATATTTCGTTAGATTATATAAAGATTTACGAACCCATTGCTGCCAAGGAAATTGTTGACCGAATGGAACAATTGATTGCCACAACGGGCCACAGCGGTTTTCATTTTGTTGATGAAGCAGCACCACCGGCGTTGATGCGCGAGGTTGCTTTGGAAATTATAAAACGTAAACTTTCGGTTTCGTGGTGGACAAATATTCGTTTCGAAAAAAGTTTTACGTTAGATTTATGTCGATTATTAAAAGCATCGGGTTGTATTGCGGTTTCGGGCGGATTGGAAGTCGCTTCGGACAGATTGTTACAATTGATCGATAAAGGCGTAACCGTTGAACAAGTAGCGCGAGTGAATAGAAACTTTACCGAAGCCGGCATTATGGTACATGCGTATTTAATGTACGGTTTCCCAACGCAAACGGCACAAGAAACGATTGATTCGCTAGAAATGGTTCGACAAATGTTTGAAGTCGGAATTATGCAATCGGGCTTTTGGCATCAGTTTGCTATGACGGCTCATAGTCCTGTTGGATTGGAACCCGAAGCGTTTGATGTGATCAATCTATCAAAAGAAATAGGAACTTTTGCTAACAACGATTTGGTTCATAAAGAAAAGTCGGGTGCGGTTCACGACAAGTTTTCGTTCGGATTAAAAAAATCACTCTTTAACTATATGCATGGTTTGTGTTTTGATTTTGAGCTTCAGGAATGGTTCGATTTTAAGATTCCGCGAACAAAAATTCCGCACGATTATATTGTATCGGTTTTAGAAGGCGAAGGATTTCCGACATTTAAATCGACTCAAAAAGTAGTTTGGTTGGGAACAAAACCTGCGTTGGAGCATTTTACCAAATCGAAAAAAGGCAGAACATTTGAAAAAGCTCGTGTCAGTGTTCATTCTAAAAATGATTTACTGCAAATTGATGTTGATAAAGAAGTGGGCGAGTGGTTTGTGCAGTTTTATAACGATTTAAAGATCAGTCCAAAAGGAACATTGTCTTTTCAGCAGATGAAAACCAGTTTTGAAGCACAAACCAACGAAGATTTTGAACCCTTCATATTCTCAAAGCAAGGCGAACAATTACGCGACTTTGGGTTGCTGATTGTTTAATTAAAAAACGAGAAGCTTCTAGTTGCTAAACAAGAAACTTCTCATTGTATATTTAGAAGCTTCTCGTTGGTGAACAAGAAGCTTAATGAGGTTTATAAATATGTTTGTCATTCCGTAGGAATCTATAAAATGTTTACAAACATGAAAAAGAATTCACTTATTCAATCTTTCTTAAAGCTTTTTCAACAACTACAATCATTGAAATACTGCCAACAATCATACAAAACATACCAATTGCTAAATCTACACTTTCGTTGGTTTTAAAAAATCCTTTTGATGGAGCGATCAATGTAAAGATTAATCCTATTAGCATCATTATTTTGGCGCTGTATGTTTGGGCAAAATCCCATTTTTGCTGACTTTGCATTGATGTTTGTGTTCGATATCCATATAAACCATTAATTTTTTTTGGAGGAAATATATACATTATTAATCCGGCAAGTATAAAAACAATACCCACGCAAAGCAGCATTTGGTTACAGTATTCTAAAATAGTATTTATCATAAGTTACTAGATGTTAATTCGTTTAAAGGTGTTGTGTAAATAAGGTAAGTGATTAATAATCCGCCAAAAAATAGAAAAGCAACCATAAATCGTTGAAACCATACTTCCCAAGGTTTATAAACGTTTTTATCGTAAGTTGATCCTAAAAAGAATAACGGAATAAATCCCCAGCTTAATCCTAATGTCATGGCAATGAGCATAAACTTTAAGTTGTCTATGAATAGATTTATCAAACTAACAACAACCAAATAGGCAGAAATGCTGTAAAAAACTATTTTATGAATTTTTACAATTCCTTTAAAATTTACATTCTTTTTTCGCTCATCACTCATGGTATTGTAGCCAGATAATAAGCTACCGGCATTTTCTTCGTTTAAAAGACTTGTAAAAAAGCAAAGAATAAAAGCAATTATAAAACCTGCGTACATTATTTGGTGTTTAATAGTTCTACTACATTTTCTAATTCTTGTGTTTTTTGTGTGCCGATTACCAACTGTTTTCCGTTTTTAAGTTTTATGTGTAAACCTTTGTTTCCACGAACATTGTAAACCGTTCCATACTTTGTCCATAAACGGATTCCCCAACCGCCGACAAATCCGTAATTAATTACTTTCATTGTTTCAATATCGGACAACTTTATGGTTTTCCATACAAACGGATATTGGGTTAGTTGTATGTTTTCTTTGGTGACAACTGTTTTCATTCGTAATACTGAAAAGAGTACAATAGCCAAAAATATTATAATTAATGCCCATAAATTATTTGATGATACCGTATTATTAGAATATTCTTTAAACATAATAATTATAGGTGTTGCCGAACTTACTGCTAACAAAAGCCACAACCACCATTGGTTAAATCGTTGATTTTCTATAAATAGAGGTTTCATGTTATTTTACTTTTTCATTTAGCCACTTGGTAATATCTTCTAAAACTTTAGGTTCAATAGTGGTTTCAATTTCTCCATATTCGCTATTGTGGCGGCGAGCCGGAACGCCTCACCGGCGTCCGCCGCACCCGACTTGAGCCGGGCCTCGGTCAGGTCCACCTCGGTCACCAGGTCGGCGAAGCGCCGGGCGAAGTGGGCCAGCCCTTCCTCCGGGGCCCCCGCCTGCCAGGATCCGACCACCCGCTCGCCCTCGGCGGTCTTGACGTAGACGGTGCCGTCCGCGTCCACCCGTCCGAAGGCAGTCCAGTCGCTCATGTGCC
>CAMLFV010000181.1 GCA_946479395.1 uncultured Flavobacterium sp.
ATATACATTTTCATTTCGCTTTTCGGCAGGTAATGCTTCTCGCTTGTTTCCGTAAATCCAACGCAATAATTGATTTCTTTCTGGGCGATTTTCCTGATATACAATTCCACCGTAAACAACACCGTAATTAGAATTACTTTTAATAAAACCTAAATAGTTTTTTATAAACTGATTACTGATTATTCGAACATCGGCATCTAAAAAAAGTAAATTGTCAAACAATGCTTTTGTAGATAATAAATTTCTAATAGCGCTTCTTCCAATGTTTTTATTTAAAATAGAATAGGAGCAGTTATTTAAACTATTGATTTCATTGTTTTCTACATGGAAGTTTTTAGAAGCATCATCTAAAACAATTATTTCAAAGGTAATTTTTTCAAAAATACATTGTTCGCTAACTTCTTTAACCAATGGATAAACATTGTAATTATATGTAGGAATTAATATAGAAAGCATCTTATTTTTTTTGATAAAATCCAACTAAAAAATCGGGTTTGTTTTCTTTTAAATAATCATCTTCAATCATAAACAACTTATTTAAAATATCTTGTTTCTCGTGATTTAAATCAATAAAATGATAGGCAATATCTTTAAAAACACTCATTAAAATATTTCCACCAAATGACCTTTCTTCAACGACATTAAAATAATTATAAACAGTATCTAAAATATCACCAGATGAAACACTTTCTGAAGGATCTGCCAAATAAACTCGAAATAATCCGTTGCCGTAAAATTTATTTTTTACCAAATTAGTAGCTCCTCTAACTTTATATTTTTTAGGAATGATGTTTAGAGCTTTATTAATGGTCTGAATTTGCTTCTTTGGAAACTGAAACCTGTTGGCGCCCACATATTCATTAATAAACAAACAACCGTTATCTTTTAAAGCAGGAAGGATTTTGTCTTTAAATAATTGGTCTAAATTTGAAAAATGATGTAACGATGCATGAAAGACAACCAAATCGTAATAATTTTCTTTAAAATTGGTTTTGTAAATATCTTCGCACTTAAAATGAATGTTATCTAATTGTTTTTCTTTTGCGATTTTTTGAGCTTTTTCTATGTTGTTTAAACCCAGATCGACACATAAAATCTCACTGAAAATATTACTAAAACTTGCATAATAAATTTCGTGCTGACAAGTTCCTGAACCTAACGAAAGAACTTTTAAATCTTGTTTATCTTTTAAATGATGGTTGATTAAATAATCTCTGAAATCGGTCTTTTCATCGCCCGAAATCATTTTATTCCAACGTGTTTGTACAGCCGGGACATCCCACCAATTGGTGTTGTCTAATCGAAAAGTATTGAAAGCACTGCTAATTCTCGATTCCTTTTTAAAAGAAAATTTTGATGCAATAAAACTCAAACCTCTTTGGTTAAGCTTGGTATAAACATCGATAAAATCTTCTTTTGTAAGTAATCGAATCATTTTAAACCGTTTTCTGCACTACTTCAAAAACTTTTCCTTCATCGCATTTCAACGTTTTGGCAGGATATTTCAACAACAAAGCATAATCGTGCGTTGCCATTAAAATAGTACGTCCGTTTTGGTTAATTTGCTGTAAAACTTCCATAACTTCTACGCTTGTTTGTGGATCTAGATTTCCTGTTGGCTCATCGGCTAAAATTAACTCGGGATCGTTTAACAAAGCGCGGGCAATTGCCACACGTTGTTGCTCGCCACCCGAGATTTGATGAGGCATTTTACGAATATGCTGCAACATACCAACACGATCTAAAACGTCTTCGATACGTGTATTCATATCCACTTCGTTTGTCCAGCCGGTTGCTTTTAAAACGAACAATAAATTTTCGAAAATATTTCTATCGGGAAGTAACTTAAAATCCTGAAAAACAATTCCTAACTTACGTCTTAAAAAAGGAATGTCGTTTTGTTTTAACGTACGCAAATCATAATCAACAATAACACCTTCACCTTGTTTTAAATCTAAATCGGCGTAAAGCGTTTTCATCAAACTACTTTTACCTGAACCGGTTTTTCCAATTAAATAAATGAATTCACCTTTATGAATGTCAATATTCACATCGGCTAAAATAGGTTCGGTATCTTGAAAAATGGTTGCGTTATGTAGTTTTAATATAGATGCTGACATGTATTTTTTTTTGTAAAAATATCAAAAGTTATGCGTTAATAAAAATTCAATCTTAAAAAATGAAGTTTTAATTTTCTACAATCTGTTTTTAGAAAAAGTAAAACCAATTTTTGCCGACATAAAGTTGTAGTTGTTCATGTATTTTTCCCAGTTTGGATGCGTTTCTGTTCTCATTTTATTAAACGAATATTTCAATCCAAAAGTTACATAAGCTCTGCTACCAATTTTATGTTGATAATCGATACCTAAACCTAAACCATCGCTTTCAAAATCTAATTCTTTACTACCATAACCAGTTGATGTGTATTTTGTATAATCATAAGATATGTAAGGTTCTAATAAACCATTTGCACTAACTGGTTGATAATAACTTAAATAAAACCCAGGGGTAAAGGCTGTTGTTCTATGAAAAAATCCAAAATAGTTATTGTTTTTAGTTTCCATTCTATGTAAAGATGCATGAATACCAGCAGTAAAGCGACTATAACTAAAAATTCCTAAACGTGCCGCAATTAATGGAAAAGCTTCGGAATGCGCATCGCCTACCATACTTTTATTAGGAGCTAAATTTGAAAATCCAAAAGTAAATTGAAAAGTATCCACAAAACCAACTTTTGATTTTTTTTCATCTTGTGAATAACTTGATAACGAAATCAATACGCACATTAAAACGATTATCTTCTTCATAATTAATAGTTTAAAGTGCCTAAATTAACGTAATAATTATTTGTATTGTAGTGCGAAATATATCCGTAATATTTAGTGTTTTTTCCATGTGTAATTTTTACAACATAAACACTTGTATCTTCATTTCTTGGAATAGATACACTAATTTTTCCTGAAGAATCAGTCTTGGTTTTAGAAATACTTATAGGTTCATCTTGATAGCGGTCATAAACTATTTCATTAGACGATAATTCTGCTATTGATCCATTTTTAGGTTGGTTATAAACTGGATAAAAATTAACCTCTGCATTTTGTAAAGGAATACTGTTATAAACAATGTTTCCTTCAATTATTGTTCGGGTATCACCATCGTAAAAGTCGTTCGTACAACTTGTAAATAGTAATGGAGATAAAACTAGTAATAATGTTTTTTTCATAAGGGATTAATTAATTCAAGTTTCATTGCGAAACAAACAATTTCGTCTAATTTAATATAAAAATAGATTTCTTTTTCATTAATTGAAGAATAAATTGAAGCTTTTTGGTGAAAGGTCACTTCTTTTAAGTAATTAATATCGATTGCTTTGATACGGTTTTTTTCAAGAATATCAATCGGTAAACAATCTAAACACCATTCAATGTATTTAACGTTGTTTACATGGTTTAGTGCGTCTAAATCGGAAAAAACTACTTTATGATGGTTGACTAATTCTGCTTTTTGCGATAAATCAATCTTGTCAAACTTCTTTAAAGTACCTTTCTTTTCAGGATATTTCTGTAAATGATCGTGCGAAATTGCAATAGTTTCGGGTCTGCGTTTTTCGGTATTTAAAACTACCCACAAACTGTTAACACCAATTATTTTTTCATCATTCAAAAACACATCAAAATCACGAATCGATTTTATTCCAGACAAACTTTCAATCCACGTTTCAATTTCAATTGTTTCGTGCCATTGCGGTAAACTTTCTATTTCTACACGCATGCTGCTTAACACCCAAGCCTGATTATTTTGTTGCATATCAAAATAACTCATTCCACCTAAATCTGAATGTTTGCCGGCAACTGCTTGCAATAAATTTAATAAATCGGTAATGCGAATTTTAGAATTTACAGCGCATTTATCTATTGTTACTTGGCACGAACCTTTGTATTTTGATGAAAACTTATCGGGTAAATTCATTTATATAGCTTAAAATATTTTTTATTGGAGTTTGATACGAAAACCATTCGGTAGCTTCGTTGCGCTTAAACCAGGTAATTTGTCTTTTAGCAAATCGGCGGGTGTTTTTCTTGATTTCTTCAACGGCTTCATCTAAAGAAATCTTTCCATCGATAAAATCAAACAATTCGCGGTAACCAACCGTTTGTAAAGCGTTTAATTGTTGATGTTCTTTTAAATTGGCAACTTCAAGCAACAAACCGTTGTTCATCATTATATCAACGCGTTGATTAATTCGATCATACATAACATCGCGCGGAGCTTCTAAACCAATAATAATAGGAGTGAAATTGCGTTTGTTATTCTCTTGATTTAAAAACGAAGAATAAGGTGCATTTGCCGCCATTGAAACCCCAATAAATCGTTTCATTCGCTGTTGATTTACCAAGGTTTGCGGATTGGTCGTTTTTAGAAAATCAAAATAAAAAGCATCTAACTGCTGTAATTTTTCCTGCAGATATTCAAAACCGTTCTCTTCGTAATTTTTATCGATTTCAGCTTTAATTTCAGCCGAAACATCCGGAAAATCATCAAATCCTTTTAAAATGGCATCAACATACAAGCCTGAACCACCAACAACAATCTGAATGTTATTTTTTAAAAACAGTTCATCTAACAAAGGCAAAACTTCTTTTTCGTAATTGCCAACACTGTAATTTTCGGTGATCGATTTATTCTGAATAAAATGATGCGTTGCCTGTTTTAATTCATCAGTTGATGGAACGGCAGTACCAATGGTCATTTCTTTATAAAACTGTCGACTATCGCATGAAACGATATCGCAATTAAAATATTTGGCTAACTGAATTGATAATGCGGTTTTTCCAATAGCTGTTGGTCCTACAATTACAATTAGGTAATTATTCGTCGATTTTAACTTCTCCATCAATAAATTTTTCGCCACAATTGTAGCAGTAATTTGCAAATTCGTTGTAAATAAAAGTTCTACAGCGTGGGCAATTATTTTTTATGTTTTTGCTTCTGCGGTTTTTAGCTAATTCGGCAGTAACAATTCCGGTAGGCACGGCGATAATTCCGTAACCCATAATCATGATAAACGATGCAATTGCTTTACCAATTGGTGTAATTGGGGCAATATCGCCATAACCAACCGTTGTCATGGTTACAATACACCAGTAAATACTGTTTGGAATGTTGGTAAACCCGTTGTGGCGACCTTCAACAACAAACATAATGGTGCCTAAAATCACCGA
>CAMLFV010000182.1 GCA_946479395.1 uncultured Flavobacterium sp.
TTACTCAGCATCGACGTAACAGCAGTTTCAATGGGGGAAGGGTAGCTTTGTTTACTCAAACTTATTATCTATTTGTTTAAAGAGAAAACCCTCAACGCTTGTATGGTGTTGAGGGCTTATATAATATTGCTGTTTGTTGTATTATAAAGCAGTAGCAGTATAAGTTACGGTCTGCGTATAGGTCCCTGCTGGTTTACCTAAAATATCAGACGATGATGATTTCGAAGCAGGAATGGTATAGTCCAAATTCAGTGTTAATGCGCTTCCAAGCGGAGCGTTTGACACTAAAGTCTGATCGCTTGAAGATAAAACAACAGCATTCTTTGTTCCGCCCATTGTTCCTGAAGCTGTTGCAGCTTTGATCGTTAAAACGCTTACAGGGATTGAGTTGGTTCCATTTAAAAAATTAGCACCTCCGGCTTTTACTTTTACATTAAAATTCTTGGTTGAAGTAACTTTTAAAGAGTTCGCTTTGGTAATGGTCTGGTCAGAGTTGTAGTCTGCTGCAGTCGCATAATTGAAGTCAACGGTATTACCAATGGCAGGACTTCCCGCATCAATAGAGATTACATCGTTCAAGGTAATGTTTACCGTTGTTGTTGCAGTGGTATTTTGAGCTTTCACATTGTTAGTTCCAAATAAGACTGCTCCGAAAGTTAAGGCTGCGATTACGAGTTGTTTTTTCATGATAATGATATTTTATATTTTTATTGTTATTTAATTGTTCTCTTTTGAACATTACAAATCTACGGCGGCAATAAAAGTTTCTTTGAAGTGGAAAATGGAAGTTCATGTAGTAAAATAACTACACGCATTGTATTTTTTTAAATAGAACAATCCTCAACACTTGTTAGGTGTTAAGGGCTTGTATAAAATTACTGTTTGTTTTTATTATAAAGCAGTAGCAGTATAAGTTACGGTCTGCGTATAAGTTCCTGCAGGTTTACCTAGAAGTACTCTCGATGCTTTTTCTGCCGAAATAGAATAGGCGATATTTAAAGATTGTTTTGCTCCGGAACTTGCGTTACCTACCAATACCTGATCAGCTGTAGACAATGTTACCTCATTCATAGTTCCTATTAGACTTCCTCCTGCTACTGCTTTTACCTGTAATATATCTACAGGAATTACGTTGGCACCACTGACAAAGTTTGCTCCCTCTGATTTTACTTTTACATCGAAATTTTTTAAAGAAATGATGACTAAACTATTTGGAACCGTCAAATTTTTTGAAGAATTGTAATCTGCTATATTCACATAATTAAAATCTACAGTGCTTCCCGAAGCAACAGTTCCTATATCGATTGCAATAACGTCGGCTAAAATAATGTTGACTGCGGTATTATCCTGCTCAGAATTTTGTGCCAAAACTGGATTCGTTCCTAAAGCGATTGCTCCAAAAGTTAAAGTATATATACCATGTAATTAAACCTAGTTTTGCAAAATAAATAGTAAACAATAGTCATCTATTCCTTATGTTAACAAAACAAGCCATAACGGTATGCACTGGGTGCGGTGATTCACTCGCTTTATCATCACTGTAAACCAAGGCTAACCCTACAATAGGTAATTGTTGATCGTTATCGTTCACAGGGGCAAAATCCACCACAAAATCTACTTTTTTAGCTTACCTATCAAGCTTTGTGTACTGTATCTTGGGTTCGGTTATTGAAATCTCAAAATCGGCGACACCATACCATCCCGTTGCTACCTCTAAAAAAAAAGCCTGTGTATTTTACTGCCAGTTCGTATGGGATTGTGCCTAAATTAAGCTTGTTTCTTTTGGGATCGTATACCAAAACGCTTAGGTCTATTTTCGAGTTTTTATTGAGTAATTTGTTGGTCAAAGTACTGTAGCTTTCTAAATCGTGCACAAGCTCGTTGAAAGTTTTTTCCGGTTCGTTTTTGGCAATTTGCAGAAAAAGAGCCATCAGCTGGTTATGAAAGGTGCCGTCTTTTTGTCGCCACAAATAGGGTTGCAGTTTTTGCTTTAAGTTTTTAACATATTTGGATACCTGCGCAAATCGCTCCTGACCCAATTTTATATTCGGGTGGTTCTGGGTAGCTGCCTTGGTAAACCCGCCCGAATAACTCTTAACGTATGTTTTACCGTTACGCTGGCAAAAGATAAAATCTCCCAAACGTCGACGTATGTTAAAATTATTGTCTGCCTTAGCCATAATAGTGTGTTTTTTACTATACTTTTTCTAAATTATCTAAAATACGAAAAGAATTGCTACCTTTCGTTTTCACCCACTCCCTATTCCCTTTTCCCTCATTCCCTTTTCCCATTCAATACCGCCTTAGTATCGCATCAATGCCGCATTAGTGCCGTGATTACTGCATACCAAAGCCCTATTATATCCATAGTTTAGTCTGCATAAAGCCTGAAATACATCTATTTCTACTAATAACTTGAATTGAAATTTAACACAAGAATAAGTTAGTTCAAACAATAGTTGTTTGAGGTGAATAAATGTAAAAATTTAATATTTTGATTAATTTGCAGAATCTGATTTTAGTGATGATTTATAAATGCGTAAATCGTCCCAAGTGATATTTTCAGGAGCTTCGGCTTTAATTTCAGTAAGGGTTTTATCAGTATTATTCTGAAATAATTCTTTTAAAACGGCGATTTTTTTGACTGATATTACGGCTGTAATGTCTATTTTTTCTTCGCCTATTAATTTGGCAATATGCTGATAAATTGTTTGGACTGATAATTTTCGTTCTTCGGCGATTTCGGCAATGCTTAATTTGCGTTGCCAAAGAGCAAACGTTTTATCTGTTGTTGCAACTTTTACAGCTTTTGGAATTTGTTTGATATCGTCTTCAATCTCGTCAATATCCAGAATTTGTGTGCGAAGAATTTCCTTAATTCCCGTTATATGATTCAAGCGGTACGAGGTAATATCCTGATCATTTAAATTTTCATTTGAAAAATCAATACCACTAATAAATAACTGCACCATTTTATTGATTTTAATCAACTTTAAAACCATTTTTATATGCTCGTCTTCAAAAACACGTAATTGTTCTGTAAATAGCACAAAACCTTTCTTCTTTTTAGATTGTTCTAACACAAACAATGTATCGTAAGCCAATTCATCCAACTTCGGAAAAAAATAAGCGTATGCTTTTGTTAAGCGTTGCAATAAATGATCAATCCTAAAATCATCTGCTGTGAAAAGCGCATGTAATTCCTGTAAAAATTTTAATCCGACATTTTTGATAGTTTCCAGCAAACGTTCCTGCTTTTGTGCCCACGCTTGGTAAATTTTTCGAGTCGATTTTTTTTCGGTCACCCAGGTTTCAATCCATTTTAAAAATTCTTTATGTGCATCGATCCAATCAAATGTATCTTTAACCTGTAACCATAAATATTCTATTTTTGCCTGAACCAACGGATTTTCATGATCTATTTGTTCATTCTGTTTAGCAAACGACAATACATTTTCATCGGCAGAAATGCTACGAATTGCAACTGGTTTTGACAACACCAATCCGCTTAAGCTTCGTAATCGCGACAAAGCAACATACGCCTGACCGCTCATAAACACATCGTTAATATCCAGAACGGCTTTGTCAAATGTTAAACCTTGCGATTTGTGAACGGTTATTGCCCACGCTAATTTCAATGGATACTGCACAAAAGTTCCCAAAACCTGCTCTTCAATTTCTTTGGTTTGCTCGTTTAAAGTGTATCGAACATTTTGCCATTCGTATTTTTCAACGGTGATTTTTACGTTATCATCTGGCAAATAAACTTCAATTTCATTTTCGGATACATAAAAAACAGTCCCAATTTTTCCGTTGTAATAACGCTTTTCAAAACTTAAATCGTTTTTAACAAACATTACCTGTGCGCCTTTTTTCAGAACCAATTCAGGTTCTAACGGATACATTTTCTCAGGAAAATCACCAATAACTTCGGGCAGGAAAACATATTCTTGAGCCTTTAAATTATCAAGTTCTTTATCGTTAATATCGTCTGCTTTTCGGTTGTGTGTTGTAAGCGTAATGTAGCCTTTGTTCTTTTTTGTATCGAAATTTTCGTTTACTTGTTTTTCAAGCAGTTCATAATCTTGCGGTGTATTGTTGTTTGTTCTAAAATTATTCAACAAACGGATAAAAGCTTCATCATCTTGACGGTAAATTTTCTTTAATTCGATATAAACCGGCTGCGTTTGTTGCATAACCCATGCATTAAAAAAGTAAATTCCGCTGTAAAACTGTTTCATAACCTGCCAATCGGCATGTCTTACAACCGGCGGCAACTGCCACAAATCGCCAATAAAAAGCAACTGAACTCCTCCAAATGGCAAACTAGATTTTCGTACAAACTGCAACATTTCATTCATGGCATCCAACAAATCTGCACGAAGCATTGAAACTTCATCAATGACTAACAATTCTAAATTTCTGATAACAGTTTGTTTAGATTGCGGCATTTTAAAGTGCCTCGTAATGGTTTGTTTGGTTTCGAAATACATACCGTTGTCTGTATTCTTAAAATCGACTGTAGGAATGTAACCCGAAAATGGCAGCTGAAAAAAAGAATGAATGGTTACACCGCCCGCATTTAAAGCAGCAATACCTGTTGGCGCAACAACCACCGTATTTTTGTGCGTTGTTAACAGAATTTTTTTAAGCAACGTTGTTTTACCCGTACCTGCTTTACCGGTTAAAAATACGTTTTTGTTGGTATGTTGTATGTATTGTAAAACTAATTGTGCTTCGGCTGTCATGCGGTAAATTTAAGTAAAATGCTGATATATTGGAACGTGCAACAATTTTTTGTAATTTTGTATTACTAAAATACAAAACTAATGACAACTATAACCATAAAAATAAACGAACGAACCAAGGCTGGTAAAGCATTAAAAAATTTAATTGAGTTTTTTTCTAAAGAACACAAAGGTATTGAAATTGTTTCGGATACTAAAAGTGAATACAACCCAGAATTTGTAAAAAAAATTAAAGAAACTGAAAATCAAAAAGGTATTATTATAGATCCAAATGATGTATGGGGAAGTTTAGGATTGAAATAAAACCAAAAGCTCAAAATGATTTAAATAAACATTTTAAATCGGGTAATTTAGCAAGTATTAAAAAAATTGAAAAGATACTTTTATAACTTTCCGAAACACCATATTCAGGTATAGGACAACCTGAACAATTAAAACACGAGCTTACTGGCTATTGGTCTAGAAG
>CAMLFV010000183.1 GCA_946479395.1 uncultured Flavobacterium sp.
CCTTTGTAAAAGACCGTCCAGGACACGACTTACGTTATGCAATAGATGCCAACAAGATTAATAAAGAATTGGGCTGGTATCCAAGCGTTACCTTTGAACAAGGTTTGGCAAAAACAATCGACTGGTTCATGGATAACCAGGAATGGTTGAACAATGTAACATCAGGCGATTATCAAAACTATTATAACAAACAATACCAAGACTAGTTTGAAAGCAACAGAAACCCATTTAAAAGGCTGTTTTATTTTAGAACCGCGTAAGTTTGAAGACGAACGTGGGTACTTTTTTGAAAGCTTTAACGAAAAAACATTCAACGATTTAACAGGAACAACGACGCATTTTGTACAAGACAATCAAAGTTATTCCAAAAAAGGCGTTATTCGCGGATTGCATGCACAAGCAGGTGCTTATGCACAAGCAAAATTGGTGAGGGTATTAAAAGGTGAAGTGATTGATGTAGCTGTTGATGCGCGTCCTGATTCACCAACATTCGGTCAGCACGTCGCAATACATTTGTCAGCAGAAAACAACAAACAGTTGTTTGTACCTCGTGGCTTTCTACATGGATTTTCGGTATTAAGCGATGAAACCGTGTTTTTCTACAAATGCGATAATTTCTATAATAAAGAATCGGAACAAGGCATCCTATACAACTCACCCGAATTAAATATCGATTGGGGAATTGCAACAGGAAAAGAAACCGTATCAGAAAAAGATCTTATCTTGCCAACGTTCATCGAATTTTTTAAGATTAAATTCTAGAATTTGTTAATTTAAGTTCAAAAGATATTTATATTTGAATACATAAAAAAAGTTCATCACATCAACAATTCACCATCATGAAAATATTAATCACCGGTCGTCAAGGTCAGCTAGGTTCCGAATTATACGATTTAAAAGACGCTTATCCACACCATGAAATGGTTTTTGTTGACCGTGAAGAAATGGATTTAAGCAATCCGGATGAAATTCTAGAAGTTTTAAATACCGAAAAACCAGGTATTATTGTAAGCGCGGGTGCATATACTGCCGTTGATAAAGCCGAAAGCGATCAGGAATTGTGCGATGCCGTAAACCATATTGCCGTAAAAACAATAGGCGCGTGGGCAGCAGATAACAATGCGCAGGTAATTCATATTTCAACCGATTATGTGTTCGATGGTACCAGTGAAACACCGTTAAGGGAAACCGATGAACCGGATCCCATTAACGTGTACGGTTTAAGCAAATTATACGGCGAACAGGCTTTGCGCGCATCAGGTGCAAATCATGTCATCATACGTACGGCATGGGTATATTCAACCTACGGAGCCAATTTCGTAAAAACCATGATGCGTTTAATGAGCCAGCGTCAAGAAATAGGTGTAGTGGCAGATCAAATTGGAACCCCAACCTATGCCCGTGATTTGGCAAAAGTAATCATGCAGATCGTTGAAGCACCGGAATTTGTTCAAGGCGTTTTTCATTACAGCAACGAAGGTAAAATCAGCTGGCACGATTTCGCCACTGCCATAAAAGAAATCAAAGGTTTTAATACCAAAGTAAATGCCATTGGCAGCGATGCCTTCCCGACTCCTGCAAAACGTCCGAACTTCTCCTTATTAGACAAGTCAAAAATAAAGGAAGTATATAAGGTATCAGTTCCAGATTGGAAAACAAGCTTGCAAGAAATGCTAGGGAAACTATAATTATATTACAAGATTGTCACCCTGAACTTGTTTCAGGGTCTCAAAAGATTGGATTCAGTTTAAGTAAAGTCTTAGTTCAAAATTATTGGGAATATAAGATTTAAATATAATTAAAAATCGATCATTGAGCATGCTGCAGTATAGTAGTACCCTTCACCTCGAGTGGAGTCGAGAGAAAGAGGAAAAGCGTAAGGTTCGGGTATTTTTAGCGAATATTAATTTTAACAAATAACCGCTTCAACGGTTCAACAATTAAACAAAAAAACATGAAAGGAATTATATTAGCCGGCGGATCCGGCACACGTTTACACCCATTAACTTTAGCTGTTAGTAAACAGTTAATGCCGGTGTATGATAAACCGATGATCTACTATCCGCTATCAACTTTGATGTTGGCAGGTATTAATGAGATACTGATTATTTCAACTCCACACGATTTACCCCATTTCAAAAAATTGTTGGGTGATGGCTCTCAAATCGGGTGTCGTTTTGAATATGCCGAACAACCCGAACCGAATGGTTTAGCACAAGCATTTGTTATCGGGGAACAATTTATTGGGAAAGATAAAGTAGCATTGGTATTGGGCGATAACATCTTCTATGGTAGCGGTATGAGCAAGTTGTTGCAGGACTGTACCAAAGAAGAAGGCGGCGTGGTGTTTGCGTATCCGGTGCATGATCCGGAACGTTATGGAGTGGTAGAGTTTGATGCGGATAATAATGTGTTATCTATTGAAGAAAAGCCAGCGCAACCCAAATCAAATTACGCGGTACCGGGCTTGTATTTTTACGACAATTCGGTAGTGGAGATTGCGAAAAACATACAGCCTTCAGCACGTGGTGAATACGAGATTACCGATGTGAATAAGGAGTATCTAAAACAAGGCAGATTACGTGTTGGTGTTTTTGACCGTGGAACCGCTTGGTTAGATACGGGTACCTTTGCATCATTAATGCAGGCAGGACAGTTTGTACAGGTTATTGAAGAGCGGCAAGGAATGAAAATTGGTGCGATTGAAGAAGTGGCTTACCGTATGGGGTATATCAATAAAGAACAGTTAGTAAAAGCTGCCGAGGCATTAAAGAAAAGTGGCTATGGTGAGTATTTATTAAAACTTAAATAATAATTCAAGTTTATTATATAGTAAATGAAAAAAATAGCAATTATAGGTCAGGGGTACGTAGGTTTACCTTTAGCAATTGAATTTTCACAACATTTCCCTGTTTTAGGTTTTGACATAAACCAAGAGAGAGTACAAGAATTAAACTCTGGGAAAGACAGAACTCTGGAAGCAGATCTTGAAAAGTTAAAGTTGGGAATTGAAACGGCTCAGTCAACGAACTTTAGTAAAGGGTATAAAGCCTCGTACAGTTTGGAAGAGCTTGCTCAAGCACAAATATAGATAGTTACGGTACCAACTCCGATAGACAGTTTTAATGCCCCCGATTTAACGCCGCTATTAAAGGCTTCAGAAATGATCGGGAAAGTGTTAAAAAAGGGCGATATCGTAATATATGAATCTACAGTTTACCCCGGATGTACGGAAGACGATTGTGTTCCACTTCTTGAAAAGAATTCTAATTTAATTTTTAATGAAGATTTCTTTGTAGGTTATTCTCCAGAACGTATTGTTCCGGGAGACAAGGTGAATACATTAACAACTATTAAAAAGGTGACTTCAGGTTCAACAGAGGATATAGCTGAAGAAATTGATCAGTTGTATAAAACCATTATTACAGCAGGTACTCATAAAGCACCTAATATTAAAGTAGCTGAAGCTTCTAAAGCTATTGAAAATGCGCAGCGTGACGTGAACATATCATTTGTTAACGAATTAGCTTTGATTTTTGACAGAGTAGGAATTGATACAAATGATGTATTAGATGCTGCCGGTACAAAATTTAATTTCTTAAAATATAAACCGGGATTGGTTGGCGGACACTGTATATCTGTTGATCCTTACTACTTGGCTCATAAGGCTACACAGTTGGGATACCATCCAAATGTCATCCTATCAGGACGCCGTGTAAATGATTCGGTTGCAGAATTTATCGCTGCGAAGGTTGTAAAATTAATGATTAAAAAGCAGAAAACAATTTGCAACTCTAATGCTTTAGTTTTGGGTATAACTTTTAAAGAAAATTGTCCGGATGTTCGTAATACAAAAGTAGTGGATGTGTATAATGAATTGAAGCAGTACGGATTAGATGTTGATGTTTTTGATCCATGGGCAGATAAAGAAGAAGTTATGCATGAATATGGTGTTTCAGTTTTAACTGAAATTCCAAACAAAAGATACGATGCAATTGTTTTGGCTGTAGCCCACAATGAGTTTTTAGAGATGAGTATTGATGATCTAAAAAATAATCAGGCTGTTGTTTTTGATATAAAGGCTTGTTTAGATCGTAATTTGGTTGACGCAAGATTGTAATGAAGTACGATGTTATCATTGTAGGTGCAGGTCTTGTGGGTCTTGCCACAGGCTATCATACTATTAAGAAGAATCCTTCTTCTAAAGTACTTATTGTAGAAAAAGAAAATGGCGTTGCCAAGCATCAGTCTGGTAATAATTCAGGTGTCATACACAGTGGTATATATTATAAACCAGGAAGTCTGAAGGCAAAGAATTGTATTGAAGGTTATCATTCGATAATCAATTTTGCAAAAGAGTATGGGATAAATTACGATTTGTGCGGTAAAATTATTGTAGCAACCTCTAACCAAGAGCTTACTTCTTTAGAGTATATTTACAGAAGAGGAGAAGAAAATGGATTAAAAGATCTAAAATTTCTATCCCGTGAAGAATTTAAAGAATACGAGCCTCATTGTGAAGGTATAAAGGCAATCAGAGTTCCACAAACAGGAATAATAGATTATCCAGGGATAGCAAAAAAGCTGAAGGAACTTTTTGAAGAATTAGGTGGGGAAATAAAATTTAATCAGAAGGTTATCAATATTGTCGAGAAAAATGATGGTATAACTGTAATAACAGATGAAAATGAGTTTCAATCACAAAAATTGATATCTTGTGCAGGGCTTTATTCAGATAAGTTAACAAAGATGACAGATTATAAAAACAACGTAGTCATCATTCCATTTCGTGGGGAATATTATAAATTGAAGGAAGAAAAGAAGCATTTGGTAAAGCATTTAATCTATCCAGTTCCCGATCCAAATTTTCCTTTTTTAGGAGTTCACTTTACAAGAATGATTGATGGAGCTGTAGAAGCCGGACCTAATGCAGTTTTAGCCTTTAAAAAAGAAGGTTATAAGTTTACGGATTTCAGTTTTAATGAAGCAATGCAGACACTAACATGGCCCGGTTTCCGAAAAATTGTAGCAAAGTATGGTAAAACAGGTTTTGGTGAAATTCATCGTTCACTGTCAAAATCAGCATTTACAACTGCTCTTCAAAACTTGATACCTGAAATTCAACAGAGTGATTTAGTCCCTGGTGGAGCAGGTGTTAGGGCTCAGGCTTGCGATAGCCGCGGATCTCGGCCGCCACCTGCCCCACCTTC
>CAMLFV010000184.1 GCA_946479395.1 uncultured Flavobacterium sp.
TAATTACAAAATATGATGATGCACTTTACAAACGACGAAAAAAAATCAATGGCAATAACAACACCGGTAGTTGGAGTTTTGTTGATGATTTTGATATTTATACGTTTTGCAAATTCTGTTGATATATCTGAATTAGCAGGCGGTGGCGGTGGCGGAGTCGAAATTAATTTTGGAGACAGTGATTTGGGTATGGGAACCGATTTTACAAGCGAAGTATTAAATGTTACTGAAGCTAATAAAAAATCGGCAGCAGCTCGTGAGCCTGAAGTTGAAGAAGAAATTTTAGCACAAGAAAATACCAAAGATGTTCGTGATTATACGGTGGTTAAAAAAACAACTACCACAAAAGATAAACCTAAAACCATTACAAAACCTCTAAAAGAACAACCTAAAACACGTCAGGTTTCCGATTTTGTTAAGAATGCAGCATCAAGCCTAAACGGAAATAAATCTGGTGGCGATGGTGATGATGGCGTTGCAGGTAATAAAGGAAGAAAAGACGGATCGTTAAATTCTAACAATTATTATGGCGATGGTGGTTCTGGTGGTGGAACAGGCGGCGGTCACGGAACAGGAAATGGTACGGGAATCGGAGCAGGTTCTGGAAGTGGAACAGGTGGCGGAAACGGTTATTCGTTATCGGGTAGAAAAGCAACATCGCGCCCCGCACCACAAAACAACTGTAACGAAGCAGGAACAATTGTTGTTCGTGTAAAGGTTGACAGAAACGGAAATGTGATTGAAGCAACACCAATACTTAAAGGCTCTTCAACCTCTTCAACTTGTTTAAGAAACGCTGCTATAAAAGCTGCTAAGGCTACCAAATGGGAACCAAAGTCATCAGCCGCAGCAGAACAAATTGGAAGTATTGTTTACAACTTTAAATTGAATTAAAAATATAAAACCTCAAATGTTATGTTTGAGGTTTTTTGGTTAATATGCGCTATTAATTGATACCTAATTTATGAATAGCATTAAGTTTTATAACATCGTGAGAATTTGTCTGATTTTCTGCTGTATTGATCATGGCTTGCGCTAAAACTTCGGTTGATAATGGTTTGTGCTTTCTAAAAAGACCTAGCGTATTCATAAATCGAAGGACTTTTTCCATAACAACTTCTCCTGATCGGTCGGTATTTTTACGTTGCAACATACCCGGATTAAAAATGGTTGTTTTATGAAATTGAAGAGCTTGTACAGCAACTTCCAATTCGCCTTTAATTCGGGAATAAAAAATACTCGATTTTGAATTGGCTCCGTAAGAAGAAACTAAAATAAAATGCGTTACATTATTTTCTTTTGCTGCTTTTGCAAAATTGTACTGATAATGATAATCAACTTTTCGTTGTGCTTCTTTGCTCCCCGCAGCTTTCAATGTGGTTCCCAAACATGAAAACGCGACATCGCCTTTTACAAGATGTTTCCATTCTTCAGGTCGATCAAAATTTACCACATGACCATTTAATTTATCATTTTTAGTGGCAATTGGTTTGCGTACAAAAACAGTTACTTCATCAAAAGTTGTATCGTTAAGTAACTTTTCCAACAAATCTGATCCGGTGGCACCAGTTGCACCAATAAGCAATGCTTTCATATAATTTTATCTTGATCTAAATTTACAAACTTCTGAGCGATTTGTTACAAGCATCAGGAATATTAATTTTTAATTTCTCCCGATAAATTCGTTGTCACTCAAGGTTTTCATAAAAGCAATAAGATATTCTTTTTCATCTTCGGTAAGTGGAATTCTATTGCCACTCTCTTTAAAAATTGGATCCAGATTATCGGCAGATAAAACGCCGTTATCAAAATAATCAAACACATCTTTCAATATAGCAAATTGCCCAAAACTGCCATAAGGTGCGGTATATTCAACATTACGTAAAGACGGAACTCGAAAACTCATAAAATCTCCGGGTTTTCCGGTTACGCGTGCTCTACCGGCTTCGTTTGTATTCATGTTTACAGGAAAACCAATGTTTCGAAAACTTTGATCGGTAAATAATTCGCCACTGTGACAATTGGCGCATTTCTGCTGGAAAATTTCATAACCTTTTGCTTCGTTTTCTGTAAATGTTTCGCTTTTGTTTCGAATCACTCGATCGTATTTGCTATTAGCTGAAATCAGCGTGTATTCGTATTGAACAATGCTTCGATAGATACGCTCGGCAGTAATGTTTTCGTCGCCAAATGCTTTTTTAAATAATTCTTTATACTGCAAGTCATCTTTTATTTTACCGATTACTTCCAAAATCGACGAATCCATTTCCTCATGAGTTACAATAGGAACAATAGGCTGACTTTCCAAATTCAGTTTGCTTCCGTCCCAATTATAAAACTTCATAAACGCAAGGTTTTGAATAGGAATTGTGTTGCGTAACCCGATTCTGTCTTCAATTCCTATGGCTTGAGCGTTGTGATCAGCAAAAGCATTCGCTTGTATATGGCAACTGGCACACGAAACGGAATTGTTTGCACTGAATCTTTTATCGTTAAACAACAGTTTGCCTAATTCAGCACCGTATTTGGTGGGTTTGTTTGTATAGATGGAAGAATTCGGCTGTGGAAATCCATTGGGAATATCAAAAGCTATTTCCGGATTTTCGTAAACAATCGGTTCATAATCGTTTGTTGAACAAGCAGAAAAAGTCAGTATCAGCACTAAAAACAAAAAGATTTTTTTCATTTTTTAAAAGATAAATTAAAGCCGTTGACTTAGCAACGACTTTAATAGTAAAACTAATTTTGGACGTTGCTAACAGAGAACATTCCGCTGGTATCGTTGGTGCCGTTTCCACCCAAATTATCTGCAAATTTCAGCATTTGTACAGCCGTGTGAACGTTTGGCGTAGCATTATCGTCCATTCCCATACCTGATGACAAGGTAATAGTGTGCGTTTTACCGCTTAACAGTTTGTCAAAATCAGCTTTTATCACAATTTTTGGTGCTTTATTATCAACCACTGCATTAGTAGGCAAATTCAATGTAATATCGCGATATGCATCAACACCCTGCGTATAATTTCCTTCTTCACCTTCAACGGTGCTGCCTGTGTGAATAGAAAGTTCTTTTTTATCGGTATCATAAAAACCTTCAATTTTGGTAAAACGATATCCTGCGCCCCATTCCCACATCATTTTTGTATCATTTGCACCTGCAGCTGCGTAAAAATTAGGAAAGCGAACTTGATCTAATGTGTTTAAACTGTTTTTTACACCCAATCCAAATTTTATCTGCTTGTATTCGCCTGCGGGAATATTGTTTAAAACGTAGTTTAACGAAGCTGGTTTTGCTTGATCAATAACCGTTGCACCTTTATCCAAATCGTTTATGTTGTAAGGAATTTCAGTTCCGTCAGCTTTTATCAAGCGGATATTACTTATCACATATTTCAACTCTGAAAAATAATGCGTTTGTCCTGCGGCCGATGTATTTACAGTAGCATTGGTTGCTGTGGCATCGCCTAAAATAATTCTTTGGTCTTTAAACGTGTTGATGAATTCTAATGTTACGTTGTTCGCCACAGGTTGATCGTCGTTGCTGTTACAAGAGATAAATGCTGCAGAAATTACTGCTGATAAAAGATATTTTTTTAGATTTTTCATTTGTTTTGAATTTTTATTAATTGTTTTTGAATAAGATGATTAAAGTTTTCGTCAGTTCGAGCTTGTCGAGAACCAAATAATTTGAATACTTCTTGATACGCTTCACGTTGTTACGCTACTCGAAGTGACGGCATTATTAATAATTAAAAATTGATTTTTAACGAAGCAAAAATGTTTCTACCCATTCTTGGGATATTTCCCCAATCGGCATACGTGCTGTAATACTCGTTCAGCAGATTTTCTGCACCAACCTGAAAAGTGGTTTTTACGTTTTTTATGTAAAAGGAATAATCTGCCGATATATTCCAAATAGTGTACGCTGAAGTTTCGTCTTCGCCGTATTCGGGGCTGTAATTGATCTGTGCAAAATCGCCGTTTACCGATGTTTGAAGGTGGAAATCTTTATAATGATAATGCAACGATGTTTGATAACTAAACGGACGAATAAATGGCAGATTGTTCTGGTTGTAATCCATTCCGCGCGCATAAGTTGCTAGTCCTTTCCAATGTAAATGATCGGTAATTTGGTACGATGCGTTCAACGAGAAATTAAACAACATGGCATAATCTAAAGACGTGTATCCTTTTACACCAACCGACTGATAATTCATTGGACTGCCCAAACTTAAAATTTTACCGATGATATAGTTATCGATATAAAAATAATTAACTTTTGCCTGAATGCTCATTTTTTCAGTTTTGAGACCTGTGCTAGCATTAACTTCATACGAAATTTCATTTTTTAAATCTGGATTTCCAATATAATCGTATCGATCAAAACTATTGTAGATGTAATAGCCGTAACCTTCGGAAACTGATGGCGCACGATGACCGTATCCGCCACCGACAGAAAAGTCGAATTGATCAATAGTAAGCTGATAGCCTGCGTGTAAACTTGGAAGTATTCGTGATTTTTCCTGTGGTGCACCCGGATGAAAAATCCAGTTAGATTCTACATATTTTGAATGATTGTAATTATATCCTAACGATCCGCCAAAATTCAACCGACTTCTTTCTGAAATATCAAGAGAATTGTTGATCGAAAGTCCGGCGTACGCAGTGGTAACCTCGGGCCAACTGTACGCAAACATGGTGCGTTTGCTGCGATCTTGCGGGTACATGCGCATTTCCGCAATAGATTTGTTGGTGTACGCATTCAGCTGAATTTCGCTTAATAAATTGTTCTTTTGCAGATTTGCCTTTGAAACTATTCCGTAAGTCGTACTCCAACCCGGCATGTCCATGTGCACCAAATTTTCAGGACGAGTAGTATCGTCCATATAATGTTCAACAGCGTTAAAATAAGCCTTGGTGTCCCAAACGCGAACCAGTCCGTTTTCAAAAAGCTGTTTGTAGGCTGCCGAAGTTATAAGCGCACGCGACAACCACAAATCCATGGGTAGGGCAGGGAAGCCGACATCTTTTGCAACATCGAAAATTGCATCAACCCGAACCGATGACAATTCGCTGGTTTTATAAGCCATTCCTAATGAAGTGTTGAACTTTTTGTATTGCGAATGCTTGACTTCTGCATTATTTCCGTCTATATAATTTTCTGCT
>CAMLFV010000185.1 GCA_946479395.1 uncultured Flavobacterium sp.
CATAAAAATTTTTAAAGAACAGCAGTACGGTATTCTTATCAATAATATTTCTATAGGTGGATTAATGCCTGCGCCGTTCAGTGCTGTATATTCTTCATCGAAATACGGTATAAAGGGAATGATAGAAGGTCTGCAGGCAGAAATATCAAACCACAGTAATATTCATATCTGTAATATTTATCCGCAACTGCAAAATTCTACCGGTAACCTGCACTCTGCAAAATATTCCGGTTTTAAAGTGGGAATTTCTCCATTAGCTTCAGATCCGCGCCTTACGGCACAAACAATGGTAGCACTTGCTGTCCATCCTAAATCTGATGTGTATCCTGATTTTAGTTCCAGACTTATCACAACAATCTATCGAATTTTCCCAAAACCATTCAGTTATGCTGCGTTTGCATTTGTTCGCATGATGATGAATTTTCAAAAAGGACCAGATGTTGAAGGCAATATATTGCAACAATCTAAAGAACCTTTAAGAATATACGGTAATCCACAATTGCAAAAACAGTTCGTTTAAAAATAAAGTTTTAATTGGTGCCTGTGTGGGCTTTTCTTTGGCATTGTTACTAAAAAGTACTAAAAAGCAATAAATTTATAAGTAATAAAAACACTTTCAAAACGTTGAAAGTGTTTTTTATGTGATTTAAAATAAAGCTTAAATCTATAAATAATTCAATTAATTTTCTTTTGTAAGACTTAAAGCATCTTGTGGAAATTTCGATTCAAATTTACTGTTGTCTTCAAACCAAACAGTTGTAACAATTCCTTTAAATGGCAATTTTTTTCTTGTTACCGCATGTATGTTTTCAGCAACGGTAATTGTCATTTGTGGTCCGCCACTGTTTAATTCCACAACATCTCCGATTTTAAATTTAGGTTCCATATATCATTGTTTTGTGTTAAATGGTAATTTAAGCTGCAAACTTTATACCTTTTACCAAAATTTGTGTCACATTGGCATGTAAAATTTCAATAGAAAATAGTTTTAAGTTTTTGTTATAGTACTAAAATTTTAGCTGTAAAAGTTGTATTTTTAAGTAACAATAATAAAAATAATAAGCTATGAAAAAACTAAAAAAGTATACAGGAGATCCTACTTTTATTACTGTATTTGAAAATGGTTACCATTTGATTAATAACGGTTATTACGTGCTAAGGGCAGATAAGGGTACTGCTGTAGATGCTGGTACAACGAAAAACGAAAACGTGTTGATAAAGATTAATTCTGATTATTATTTGTTTGAAATGACCGATGAGGTTAAAAGCAACACAACTTTTTTTGACAATTTAAAGCGGTACAACCAAATCAGCTTACGGAATATATCAAAAGAAGAATACGATAACTATCGCAATTAAAAACAAAACCGATCCAGATGATCGGTTTTTTGTATCGTACTAATAATCCATTCCTTTAATTATTGTTTTTAACGATCAACTCTTCAATCGCATCCCATAACCTAATCCTTTTTTCTAAAGATGTAACTGCTGTTTGTGCGGCTTCGTTCCATTTTACAGCATCAGTTCCACATAAGTAGGCAATCATCTCAAATGCCATGGGACCGTGCTCGTCTGCGTCCAATTCAATATGGCGTTCAAAATAATAAACAAGATCGGTAAGATCGGTTTCTTTAAAGCGCAGTTTAAATTCCTTAAGCATTTCGGTAAACATATTCGGTATCAGGTCTTCACGTCCAAAAGTAAATGCAGCAGCAATTTCATGGGGTTTACCTGCTTTAATAACCTCAAAAGTAAATGTTAAAAATTCTTTGATATTTGGGTGAAGCGTGCTCAATTTTATCGCATTAAATATATCTGTTTGCTGTACATCTTTTAAAAATGCTTCAATGTCTTTCGTATCCGTATTGCTTTTGCACATAGCTTCCAGATACATTTCAAAATGGCTCAATCTTTTTCCGTCTAAAGTTAAATCAGATTCTTCTGCAAGAACAATTTCGTTGATAAGGTAACGAACTTCAGGATTGGGAGAAGCAAACCATGGACTTGTTGTACAGGTAAGTTTTGACTGTAATGCTTTTAATAAGGACATAAAATCCCATACGGCATAAACATGAAACTTTAAAAATTGTTGCAAATCGGCAATGGTAACAATTTTTTTGTATAACGAATGGTTAATAAGTTTATCTTTCTGCGGCTGTATGTAATTGTTTATTTCGTTTATTGAAGTCATGACTTTTTTGTGCAAATATAGCATATCGTACCTTAAAAAAGCTAATAGTACGCGAATCATCGGTTAACATTTAAAATAGATTTTCAAAGGAATGTTGCTATCTTTGTTAGAGCAGACTTAACAAATAAATTATGAATAAAGATCTTATTTTACGAGAAAAATTGGCATTACAACGCACGCATTTGGCTAACCAAACCGCTTTGCTGGCATTTGTTAGAACGGCAATGTATTTTTTCGTGGCAGGTCTTTCTATTGATAGTTTCTTTAAATTTAATGAAACACATTTGGTAATGTGGGCGTTCTTTATTATTTCGTTTATGCTGTTGCTTTATGGAGTAGCTAATTATTTTAAAAACAAAAAGATGATTAAATTAAGCGAACAACAAATTGGAGATTATAAAACGGAATATCTTAATAGTAATTAGGCAACTTTCTAACTCCACTTACTTTATTATGAGCTTTAAACGTACCGGTTTTTTGCCAATAAGCGAAATAAAGCTTATATTCATGTAAAATTATAACAATCGCACATGAAAACTATTTACAAGATAGACGATGATCTGGTTTTTGATCCTTTAGAAAAAATAATGTTGAACGATATGGTAAACCAAGTGTACTTTATTATTCAGGCTTACGAACGCAAAGGGTTAAACGAAGGTTACAGGATTTATACATACCTTTACGATTCTACAGAAGGTTTTAACGAAGAGGAATTAGAAGATCTTAAAAAATTCCAGTTGTTAAAATATAGCAGACTTACGCAAGTGCAGTACAACGAACATCTTGATACGAATGGTTTAAGCCTGTCGTACTAACATATAGTAACAAACACAACTGTATAAATTTTACATTTAATGTAGATTTTATCACATGCTATAAATAAAAATAGTTTTACGATAAGATTTTTATTGATACTCATTTTTTTCTGGATAGCACAACTGTAGCGCTCTCTGCCAATTAATATTCATTTTTTTTTATATGAGTCTTAATCTGATTTTTTAAGGATTGATTTTTGTACCATTGATAAATAAAGATTGAATTGTATAACACTTAAATTTTTAAATCATGAGAAATTTAATAAAATTTGGAGCTGTTCTGGCGGGTGCATCTGCCGGTGCCGTTGTAGGTGTATTGTTAATGCCTGAAAAGAGAAAGAAAATCAGTAATATGATAACAGATCATCTAAAATCGGGAGCAAATGCTTTTAAAGATTCTAAAGAAAATTTTAAAGAATTAGTGTCTGATCTTACCTCTTCTAAAAATCAGGATTTTGATACCGTTCTTAATTCTATTGTTGATAAAGCAGCGGGTAAAAAAGATCAGGTTATATCAATTTTAGAGCAAAAACTTTCCGAAATGAAATCCGAAGGTAAAACACATCCGCAACACAATCCATCAGATATTAAAGACGATGTAGTGTATAAAGCAGCTTACGAAACTAAGGTTGATTTGTAAATAGTAGAATGCATCAATAGTAAATTTTATCGTTCTAAAATAAAAAGAGGTTGTCGGCTTATATGCTGCAACCTCTTTTTACATATATAATTGTAATGTAAAATAGATACAATGTATCAATCATTAAATTAAAAAAACATTGGCGTAAATAGCAATAGATACACCACCGATAATCAATAATATAACTGCCAGTAAACGTTCATTTAATTTTCTTTTGTTTTTCATACTTTTTATTTTTTATAAGTGAATATTAAATGTTGCTTCAAAAACGATCATAAGCTTATTGTAGATATCTTATATCAAAAATTAACCTATGCGTGATTTAATACATATAATACCTTTCTATGTCTTAGATAGAAGCTGCACTTTAAATGCTAATTGAAAAATGAAAGGGATTAGAATCTGAAAAATCTCTCGTTGGTTGAGAATGGGTAAGATTAAAATGTTTCGGGTAAAGCTTAAACATTGTTTAGCAACGGTACAAAGTTACTAAAAATTTAAGCATTATCCTAATTTACTGCTTGTTAGGTTTTTTGTTAAGTTATCATGAACACAAATACAGTATAAATGTAGAAAGCAGGCATCAAATGCCTGCTTTCAATTTCTAATAATTAAACTTATGGTAATAGTACGCTGTCAATTACATGAATTATACCGTTGGTAGCCATTATGTTCATTGAGCCAATGGTCGCAGGCATAGTATTGCCATTTCCTTTAACTGTTGCCTGGCTTCCTAAAGCTACTGTAATGTTTCCTCCGTTTAAGGTTGGTAAAGTTGCTCCGTCTCTTAAATCAGACGAAAATGCTCTTGTTGCCAAAACGTGATAGGTAAGGATGCCTGCTAACATATCTGGATCGGCATTTTGAATTGATGCAATAGTTGGGAACCCCGCATTCATAAACGCCTGATTAGTTGGGGCAAATACCGTCATGTTACCTTGTGCAGATAACGCAGCGGCAACATTGGTTGATCCCTGACTAGCGCGTAGCACCGCAGCAACAAGAAAAGTCATATTATCATTGCTTTGTGCCGTTTGCACAATGGTTCCCATCGCCGGCATTAAAACACGTTCTAAAGAATGTATAACTCCATTCGATGCAGCAATATCCGCACTTTTAACTTTCCATCCGTTTACAAAAACACCCCTTGCATCTTTTGTAACATAGATTTTCATACCGTTTACGGTGCTTACTTCGGCATTTGGACCTTCAGGTACGTTGGCAGCCATAATTTTACCTGAAACAGTGTGGTAAAGTAAAACATCTTTAAGGTCTTCGGCAGACATATTGTTTACCGATTGTTCTGTAAGTCCCGACGCACTAAAAGCGGCATTGTCTGGTGCAAAAACAGTGAACGGACCTGCGCCGTTTAAAGTTTCAGCCAGTCCGGCTTTTGTTACCGCAGCTTTAAGCATAGAAAAATTACTGTTCTCACTTACAACAGCAGCAATTGTTTTCTGTTGTGGGGGCATTACTGCGTTGTCGTCATTGCTACATGCTGTACCAACAGACAATAT
>CAMLFV010000186.1 GCA_946479395.1 uncultured Flavobacterium sp.
CCCAGGACCCCAACATTAAAAGTGTTGTGCTCTACCAACTGAGCTATCGAGTCAATAATATCAATATTTTTATGTGACTGTGATCAGATTCGAACTGACACGTCTTGATGACACCACCCCCTCAAGATGGCGAGTCTACCAATTCCTCCACACAGCCTTTACTATGTGACCCGACTGGGGCTCGAACCCAGGACCCCAACATTAAAAGTGTTGTGCTCTACCAACTGAGCTATCGAGTCTTATTTACTAACATAATTGCGGGTGCAAATATAACACACTTTTTTTATAATTTAATGTTATATTTTATATAATTTTAATGTTTTTTAAAACAACTAACTTAATCAACTAACAAACACTAATTTAACAATGAAAAAAATTATTTTGGTTGGATACATGGGTAGCGGTAAGACAACCATTGGTAAAAAACTTAACCAAAACTTAAATATACAATTTATTGATTTAGATGCTTTCATTGAAGCAAAAGAGGGTTTAAAGATTTCAGAAATTTTTAAGCAGAAAGGCGAAATATATTTTAGAAAACAAGAAAGCATCTGGTTTAATCATTTATTAAATGAAAACAAACCTTTAATAATTAGTTTGGGTGGTGGTACTCCATGTTATGCAAATAATCACTTGCTTTTACAAGATGATAATGTTTTATCATTCTATTTAAAAGCGAGTATAGAAACTTTAACTAACAGATTAAAACATAATTCAGATCGACCTTTATTGAAAAATATCGATGATTTAAATTCTTTTGTAGCCCAACATGTATTTGAACGCAGTTATTTTTATAACTTTTCAAAATATAAAATAGATGTAAACAACAAAGAAGTAAACAATATTTGCAGGGAAATATCAGCAATAATTCAAAAAAAAAATTAATTTATTGTTTTTTTAGTTTATATTTATAGCTATAAAATTCATTATATGAAATATATCATTACTATTTTATTATTTATGGGTTTAAATTTTAGCTATAGCCAAAGTATTAATCCTTCACATATAATTAACCTATGTTCAGGACAAACAGTTCAAGGAACCACTCCAACAACAAATGCGTATAATAATTTATATACTTCTTGTAGTACATTAGCATTATCAACTTCCATAACACTTTATTATGTTGAAATAGAATCAGGCTCTACCTTCACTTTTACAGTAACACCAAATGCTCAAGTAGATTTTGATTTTGGTTCTTGGTTAAATCCCAATTTAGCAAATTTAGGACCAAGTGATCGTGGTTCGCAAAATACAATAATTGGTATTCCTAATGTTGATATTGGTTTATCTATGTTGGAACCTGTACAACTTTGTGAAGGTCCAGGTTCAGCTCCGCCAGCTACTGCAAATGTACCGGGTTTTGTTCGCTGGTATGATGTTGTACCTGGTGATGGTATTTTAATTGCAGTTGATCATTGGGAAAGTTCAGTAGTTAGTTATGATTTGTCTTTTGGTGGCGATGCTGTTCTAAATTGTACAGTTATAGGGAAAACTTACGAAGTTTGCGATTGGGACAAAGACGGAAAAGAATCGTTTGATTTAGATCTTATTAAAGATGAAATTAACAATATAAACAAAACATTTACAATTGATTTTTTTGAATTTGAGGCTGATGCCAATACGTTATTTGCAACAAATACACTATCATCTCCATATGATGTTTCGGTTACCGATAGTCCTAAAAAAATATATGCCCGTTTTAAAAGAGCCAATGGTTTATTAGCCCGTGTTACAGAAATTGATTTTATTGTAAATGAAGTAGCAAAACTTCCAGAAATGGATTTAGAAATTGAAGTTTGTGATTTTGATCAAACGAAAGATGAATATTTTGATTTTACAGATATCGAGAGAATTATAAATCATGAAAACACTACACAACCAGAATATAAATATTATGAAAATGAAGCTGATGCCATAGAAGGCAACAACAATTACATTACCAATACAACTAATTATCTATCAAGATCAAAAACAATTTATATTCAGATAATGATAAATGGTAAATGTCCCATCATTGTTCCATTGAAATTAAAGGTTGATACATTAGGTTTCCCCCCTAAAGTAATGGATTATTCTGAATTTTGTGCGGAAGAAACTGCCGATGGATTAGTTTACGATTTAGAAAAATCAATTGAATATTATCTTGATGAAGAAGATAAAGACCAATACGCATTCAGTTTTTACACCACAAGAAATAATGCAATTAACAAAACAAATGAAATTGCACAACCAAACCAATACAAACTTTCATTTGATACACAAGAAACCATTTATGTTAGAATAGAAAATGAAAAAGAATGTTTTATAATTTCTGAATTAAATTTAGATTCAAAACGAAGAATTATAAGAGATGATATATATAATTTTGATTGCGAGCCTTATATGTTACCTCCGCTGCCTTTAGGTTACAATTATTTTACAGAACCCAACGGGCAAGGCAAACGTTTAAGCCCTTACAGCACAGATGCCATAATTTACGGAATACGAACCATTTATATTTACGGCAACAGTTTATTTGTAAATGAAGATTATCCTGATTTTAATAAATGTACATACGAAACGAAATTTACCGTTTACAATAATGATTGTTTAGTTCCAAAAGGTATTTCACCAAACGGCGACGGATTGAATGATTCTTGGGATCTTACAGCATTCGGAATTGTAAAATTACGTATTTACAACAGATTAGGATCTTTGGTTTATAGTTATGACGAAGGTTACACCAATCAATGGCATGGACAAGCAACTAACGGCAGCGTACTACCGTCTGGCACGTATTATTATAATTTTGAATCGACAAACGGTACAAGACACGGTTGGGTGCAGGTAATGTATGAAACAAAATAAAACAAAAACCTCAAACATTATAGTTTGAGGTTTTGTGTTTAGCTTAAATAAGCATATTCTTCGTTATCATTAAAAACAACCTGAATGTGTTCTAAACTTGATGTTGATAAAGATATTCCTTTAAAATCTGCTTTTACGGGATATTTTTTATGGCTACGATCAATTAAAACGGCGGTTTTAAACTTTTTTAAAGGCACTTCTAAAAAGTATTTAACACCATAAACCAATGTAGCGCCAGAATTCATTACATCATCAACCAAAACAATTGCTTTGTTTTCATAATCGACTTTTGATAAATCGGTTTTAATTTCTTGTAACGGATTTTGTTTGTTTACTTCAACTTTTCCCAAGACAACTTTTATATCTGAAATTTTAGAAACCTCATCGCTTATTTTCTGTGCAAAAGTGTAACCGCTGTTGGCAATACCCGCAATAACAATTTCGGTTTCATCTACAAATGTTTCATAAATCTGGTATGCAATACGTTTGGTTATTTGCTGTATTTGTTGCTGTGTTAGTATAATATTTTGTGTCATTTTTTATGGAATATAATAAACAGTTCGTTGTTTTCTCTTGGTTTTATTGAATTATAACAAGGTGCTAATGTTTTAAGGAAGAAATTATCAGAAAACAATTGTTGATACTCTTCAACACTTCCACCAAACGGCGGACCTTGATCTGTTAACGGAAACGAAAATAAAACCCCAGCCAATTTACCATTTTCTTTTAACAAATCATTCATTTTGGTTGCATACAAAGGTCTTAATTCTGTATTTAAAGCACAAAAAAATGTTTGTTCAATAATTAAATCGTACTGATTATCATGTTTAAAGAAATCGCCAACTATTAACTGATCTTCCGGAAAATCAGGATTATTACGTTTAAAATTTGCAATAGGTTCTTCAGAAATATCTAAACCATAAACATTTTTAAATCCGTTGGTATATAGATAATTTAACTCGTGGCCATTACCTACTCCGGGAATTAAAATCTTCAAATCCTTATCAATCAACTGATCAATATATTCTTTAATAGGCGTTGTAATTATACCGGCATCCCACGGAATGTTATTCTCATTGTAACGCTCTGTCCAATATTCTTTAGTTAGTTTCATTGTTTAGTTGTTCAAAGTATAAATAATCATCGTCTAAATAATCATCAATATCTCTGCGGTCTTTTTTGGTTGGTCTTCCATCGCCTTTTAATCTGTAATGCTCTTTAGCCAATTTTAAAAGTTCCAAATGTTCAAAAGCTTCTGCCGGGGTATCATCTTTTCTGTACAGATCAACCAACTTAGCTCCTACTCTGTTCTGCGGAATATCTAAAACCGAATATTGATAATTTATTTGATCTTTACGAACCTGAATTTTATCGCCCGCAAACACATCTCTTGACGCTTTTGCCTGTTGATTGTTCACAGAAACATGTCCTTTTTTAACAGCTTCGGTAGCAATACTCCGCGTTTTAAAAACTCTGATACACCAAAGATATTTATCTACACGCATGTTTATATTATAATTTTGGGTTAATTTTTAAACAAAAATAAATGAAAATTGTATCTTGCACCACTAATTTAAGTTAAATGAAAAGATTTTTTACAGCAGCTATAATTTGTATGGGGTCGCTATTACTTTGGAACTGTAAACCAGATGATAATTCTACAACTGTTGTTGATCGTGACAGACAAGAAGTTTTTAATGAAAATATTAAGGAAATTGAAACATTCTTAAAAACGAACAGCGTAGAGGTTTTAGAAGATGGAGTAAGTTTTGAAACCGTTGCATCTGAAGCTAATAATTCTATCTGGAAACAAACCGAATATCCGTTACAGTCAATTACCGTAAAAAATCTTCCGTATTATACAAGTTCTCAGGTTTTACAAAAACAAGATGACCCTGTTGAGTATAAAATTTACTATTTGATTTTAAATGAAGGTGGTGGCGAAACACCTGCAATACATGACGATGCTTTTACATCGTACACTGGATATAGCTTTGATAAAGAAATTTTTGATAAATATCAGTTTGGTTTTTGGAGTGCTTATCCAGCTTATTCAACTTACACGGAAACCATTTCTGGTTATCGACAAATTTTACAAAAAATCAAGACCGCTACAAGTATCATAGATAATGGAGATGGTACATATACTTATGAGAATCCGGGGCGCGTGTTGGTATTTATTCCTTCGGGATTAGGTTATTTTAGTTCTCACTCTGGCTCAATTGTAGCTTATGATACATTAATTTTTGATATCACTTTGATTGCTAAAAAAGATTCCGATAAAGATAACGATGGTATT
>CAMLFV010000187.1 GCA_946479395.1 uncultured Flavobacterium sp.
AGAAGAATCGGCTTCCTGAACCATAGACGACACCCAACCTAACGATGCAATTGGCCACGTTAACATATTAATGTATAAAATAAACTGGGCAATAACACCAATTTCTGTAATAGTGCCGCTGATGTACATGCGTGCGCCAATATAAATTACTAGTAAATTACTTATTCCGATCAGGAAGATCATTAACGGACCAATTAAAGCGTTGGTGTAAGTTAAACGCATGAACTTGGTTTTACTTTCAGTCGTAGCTTCGTCGTACGCTTTGTTTTGCTTACCTTCTAATGTATAAGCTTTGATAACGCGGATTCCCGAAAAAATTTCTTGAGAAAATGAAGATAATTTTGATAAATTCTGCTGATAAGCAAAGCTTCGGTTATTGATTTCGGTACTTAATTTATACATTAAAATTGCCAAAAACGGAACAGGAATTAACGAATACCAAGTTAGCGTTGGCGATATAATATACATTTGTACAATTACAACTGCCATTCTAAAAACGGTATTTATAGAATACATTACCGCCGGACCAACATATTGACGTACTTTGGCAACATCTTCTGAAATACGACTCATTAAATCGCCTGTACGCTGACGTTTGTAAAAATCTAAACTCAGTTTTTGGTAATGTTCGTAAATTTCGTTTTTAATATCGAATTCTATGTGGCGCGACATTACAATGATCGTCTGACGCATTAAAAAAGTAAGGAAACCTGCCAGTAATGTGGTACCTACAATTAAAAGCATGTTGTGCCATAATGCCTGTTTGGTGGCTTCGGCGGTTAATTCATCTTTTAAAAAATGCTGTAAAACAGTAATTGCGTCACCAATATACTGTGGTGTAAAAACAGTAAATATCTGCGATGCAATGGTAATAACGATACCCAAAAGGAATCGGTATTTGTATTTTATAAAGTATTTATTAAGTTTTTGAAGTTCTTTCATTACTTAGCTTCTATTTCTTTTAAATATTAAAAAACGCAACTTGTTTTTTGTTAACTTTTTTAACAATTAATTATATGATTATTGATTTAATAATAATGTAATCAAAAAATAATAATAAAATAAATTGTTTTATATTTGAATCTATCCAAATTATTAAAATTATGACAACAAACGTATATACTCCAGACGAGTTAAAAAAAGTTGACCCGGTTTTTGGTCAGATTTCCTTTGATCATCACGAACAAGTTGTTTTTTGCCACGACAAAGATACTGGTTTAAAAGCAATTATTGGTATACATAATACAGTATTAGGCCCGGCATTAGGAGGTACGCGTATGTGGAATTATACTTCTGAATGGGAAGCTTTGAACGACGTTTTACGTTTATCGCGCGGAATGACTTATAAATCAGCAATTTCTGGCTTAGATTTAGGTGGTGGAAAAGCGGTGATTATAGGTGATTCTAAAAAAGACAAAAATCCTGAATTAATTAAAGCATTTGCTAAATATGTTGATTCATTAAGCGGACGTTATATTACTGCAGAAGATGTTGGTACTACAACACCAGATATGGATTTAATTCATACAATTACGCCACACGTAACAGGTATTTCTGAAAGTTTAGGCGGATCTGGAAATCCGTCGCCAGTTACAGCTTATGGTGTTTATATGGGATTAAAAGCTGCAACGAAATTCAAATACGGATCTGACGACTTAAACGGTAAAAAAGTTTTGGTTCAGGGAATTGGAAACGTGGGTGAAACGTTGGTAAAACACTTGGTAAACGCAGGTGCTTTGGTTACCATTACAGATATTAGCAAAGACAGAGTAGAAGAAGTTGCTAAAAAATACAACACGGCTATTTACATGGGCGAAGATTTATATTCTTTAGATGTTGATATTTATGCGCCATGTGCATTAGGTGCTACAGTAAACAACGATTCTATAAGTAAATTAAAAGCGCAGGTAATTGCAGGTGCTGCAAATAATCAGTTGGCAGAAGAAGCAGTTCATGGTAAAATGTTACAAGAAAAAGGAATTGTTTATGCTCCGGATTTCTTAATCAATGCAGGTGGAATCATTAATGTTTTTGGCGAAATTGCTAAATATGGTTCAGACGAAGCAATCCGTAGAACAGAAAATATCTACAACACTACGTTAGATATTTTAAATCTAGCAAAAGAACAAAACATTACGCCAAACCAAGCGGCTATGAAAATGGCAGAGCAGCGTATCGAAAAGAAAAAACAAGAAAATAAATAAAAATTAAAATTTTGTTTTAATTTTGCAAAGCGAAAATCAAATAAGGTTTTCGCTTTCTTTATAAAAATAAGTTCTTAAGTAGCATGGTAAACAGACGTCATATCCGTTCAAAAGTATTGCAGGCAATATATGCAATGACTCAAAACCAATCCGATCAATTAGATGTTTATGAAAAATATCTTTTCAACAGTTTAGAAAACATCCGCGAACTGTATCTTTTAATGTTGTCTTCATTAATTGAATTGCAGAAAGTAGAGAATGATTTTCTTGAAGTATCGGCACAAAAACATTTAGCTACACCACAAGAAAAAAATCCCAATAAAAAATTTGTCAATAATTTGGCATTACAGGTTTTATGTAAGTCTGAAACATTGAATAATTGGTTGGAAGAATTACATGTTAATCAGTTTCATGTAAACGATCAGTATATTAAAGCTTTGCTACAAGAAATTAAATCGAGCGAATTATACAAACATTATATGCGTAACGGCGTGAATAATTTTGAAGAAGATAAAGAGTTCTTGATTAAGTTATTTACCGATTTTATTGCTCCGAACGAAAAGATATACGAGTTTTTAGAAGATTATAAAATTTCTTGGATTGATGATATTCCGGTTGTAAACACAGCTATTTTAAAACAGTTGGAAGGATTGAAGAACGAAACCAGCTATTTTAAACTGAACAAGGTTTTTAAAGATGATGAAGATAAAGAATTTGCAAAGCAGTTGTTTAGAAAAACAGCATTGAATGCTGATGTTTTTGTTAAGGAATACGAAGACAAAACTCGTAATTGGGAATTAGATCGTATTGCAGAAATTGATACTATTATTTTGAATTTGGGTGTATGCGAACTACAAAAATTTCCATCGATTCCTGTAAAAGTAACAATTAACGAATATTTAGAACTTGCAAAAGAATATTCAACACCAAAAAGCAGTATATTTATCAACGGAATTTTAGACGCTTTAGTTAAAGAATACCGCGAAGAGAATAAATTAAACAAAATAGGAAGAGGATTAATCGAATAATTATGAAAAAATTAATGTTTGCAGCAGGTGTCGCTGCATTAAGCTTAATGGCTTGTAATAAAAAAGAAGACGCTTCGTCACTTATCAAAGATGGTGCTTCAACAACAACTGAAACTACAACAACATCAACAACAACTGATGGTGTTACAGAAACTTCAAGTTCAACAAACACGCAAACTGGTTTTCCTAAAATTGCATTCAACGAAACAACTCATGATTTCGGAGAATTAAAAAAGGGATCTAAAGGCGAAGTGGAGTTTGAAATTAGAAACGAAGGAACTGTAGATTTAGTGATTATCGATGCTAAAGCATCTTGCGGTTGTACCGTTCCAGAAAAACCAACAGAACCAATCAAACCGGGTAAATCGGCAAAAATGAAAGTTGTATTCTCTGCAAACAGCGCAGGTTTACAAAGTAAAAACATAACATTAACAACCAATACCGAAGCAGGTAGCGAAGTGTTAACTGTAAAAGCAAACGTAACAGAATAATTTAAAATGGAACAAATACAACAATTTTTACCTTTTGTTTTAATAATGGCGGCAATGTATTTTTTAATGATACGTCCGCAACAACAAAGAGTAAAAAAAGAAAAAGAATTTGAAGGAAGCTTAAAAGTAGGCGATAAAATTGTAACAAAAGCCGGAATCCACGGAAGAATTTCTGAACTTGCAGAAACAACAATGGTTGTAGAAACAATGGCAGGAAAAATTAAAATGGAAAAAGCAGCAATCTCTTTAGATTTAAGCAGAAAAGTAAACGCTTCTCCGGTAGTTGAGAAGTCATAAATAAAAAAAACTCCTAAATTTCTTTAGGAGTTTTTACTTTTTTTAAGGTCTGTTTCCAGTAATTAATCGGTATAAAATAGCAATAACTGCTAACACCAATAAAACGTGTATAAAACTTCCTACGGCGTCTGCGAAACCAAAATATCCCACAGCCCATAAAATAATCAGTACTACGGCAATAAGCCAAATTAAATCTCTCATAGCATACTATTTTTAAAAATTAGTATCCTAAAGTTAGTAAAAAAAAAAATTAATACCACTTTAACTTTTATATTTTTTTGCAATTTTTGGTGGCTACCGCACAATTTTGTACTTTTATCCAAATACATTTAAGTAAACAAAAAGCTATAACATGCTTACAAAAAATAAAGATATTGCAATTGCAGGTGCCGGTTTGGTAGGCACGCTTTTGGGTATCTATCTTAAAAAGAAAGGCTACAACGTAACTATTTTTGATCGAAGTGAAGATATTCGCAAAGTAAAATTTTCAGGCAGATCTATAAATTTGGCAATGTCAACTCGCGGGTGGCATGCTTTAGATGAAGTCGGAATTGGCGATGAAATCAGAAAAATTGCCATTCCAATGGATAAAAGAGCCATTCATTTAAAAGACGGTTCTTTATCTTTTCAGCCTTATGGCATCAATGGTGAAGCTATTTATTCGATTTCGCGTGGCGGTTTAAACAGAATGATGATTGATCTGGCAGAGAAAGCCGGAGTGAATTTTGAATTTGGTCAGAGAATTTGGGACGTAAACTTAGAAACCGCAACTTTATATATAGGTGAAAACGAACACGGACCTTTTGAAAATAGACAATTCGATCAGATTTTTGGTGCAGATGGAGCTTTTTCACGAATTCGTCACCGTATGCAACGCCAGAACAGGTTTAATTATTCACAGTATTTCTTAAACATTGGCTATAAAGAATTAACTATTCCTGCAAATGAAGACGGTTCGCATAAAATCGATCCTAATTCTTTTCATATCTGGCCTCGTGGCGAATTTATGCTGATTGCGCTGTCTAATGACGACGGATCGTTCACATGTACATTGTTCATCCCTTTTGAAGGAGTGAATTCTTTTGAAGAAATAAATACAGAAGAAAAACTGAC